>CALKJE010000363.1 GCA_937995675.1 uncultured Saprospiraceae bacterium | reverse complement strand
TTAGAAAAAGAATACGCAGACAACCCTCGTGGCCTAAAAGCAATTCTAGCCGAAGAATTAACGCGACGTGTTCACTCTGACGAAGATTTTGAAGCAGTATTAAAAGTTTCTGAATTAATGTTCAATAAAAAAGTAGATAGTGAAATGGTGAAACAACTTGACCTAAAAACACTAAACGCTATTGCTAAAGAAATTCCTTCTTACCAAGTACCGAAATCTACACTTGATGGTCAGATAAACATTCTTGATTTATTAACAGAACAAACCGACATCTTAGAGTCTAAAAGTGCTGCAAAAAGAGCCATCAAAAACAATGCGATTTCAATCAATAAAGTCAAAGCGACTAACGAAGACATTACGGTTAGTAGCGCAGATTTAATTCATGATCGCTTTCTGTTTTTAGATAATGGAAAGAAGAATAAAATGATTATTGAGGCAGTGTAAGTGTTGTTGAATCGCTGCGCTTGTTGAACGCTACTATCGTATATAGGCGTATTTACTTTTTTATAATAAAAGCGATTCAACAAACGAGGTGTTTCAACAAACGAAGTACCGGCAAAAAATTATAAAATTTAACCCCGACCCCAAGGGGAGATTTTATAATTTTTTGCCTTGCTGGATTATAGAAAGTCTCTACAGCAAAGCGCGTCAAAAATGCATTATTCATTATTAATTACCCTCCCCTATGACAAAAATCTACCAAGTCGACGCTTTCACAGGTGAACTATTTAAAGGCAATCCTGCTGCCGTTTGTCCTTTAGAAAAATGGTTACCAGATAAGACAATGCAAGCAATTGCTGCTGAAAATAATTTATCTGAAACGGCTTTTTTTATTCCGGGAGAAGATGGATATGATTTACGATGGTTTACGCCAACTACGGAAGTAGATCTTTGCGGACACGCTACCCTAGCGACTGCTCATGTATTATTCGAAGAACTCAATCACGAAGGTATCGGTGTTTTATTCAATACTAAAAGTGGAATTCTTACCGTCACTAAAATCGATCCCGGTATGCGGATGGATTTCCCGATGGATGTGCCAAAAGAACTAGGGGGAAACATTCTAATCAATGAAGGACTTGGTATTACGCCTCAAAAAGTATTAAAAGGAAAATCCGATTATCTGGCCATTCTAAATAGTCAAGAAGAACTAGAAAATATTCAACCAAAATTTGAGGTCATCGCTCAACTCAAAAGTCGTGGTCTCGTAGTTAGCGCACCCGGAAAAGACGTAGACTTTGTCTCCCGTTGCTTTTATCCACAGAGCGGTGTCAACGAAGATCCAGTGACAGGCAGTGCACATACCATGCTTACGCCTTATTGGTCTGAGCGTCTTGAAAAAGATACCCTTTCTGCCAAACAACTCTCCAACCGTGGTGGCAAACTGGTTTGTGCCCTAGAAGATAATCGAGTAAAATTGTACGGACGAGCCAAAACGTATCTGCGAGGAGAGATTGAGGTCGGATAGGCTTTGAAGTAGCAAGAGCCTATTATCAATACTCCCAGACTTCCAACTTAGTTAGGGATTAATTCGAAGGTTACCCATAAATTATATTTTCCTTTTCTTTCAGAGGTAGTGGATTCCAAGGCATATAATTCTCGAGAACTTAAATCCTCCAACAATCGAGATAAATGTTCGAATTCTGCCAAATCTGTACCAAATGAACTATAAGCTTCAGAGGCATAGGTTGTTTCATCATCAACACTGATTATGCGCTTGACCTTACATTCTAGGTGATCTGCAATAATACTAGCTTTTAATTTAGCTGCTTTCAATGCACCTATTGCATTTATGTCTTCCTCTTCAAAACGATGTTCCGGTAATTTGAAGTAACTTTTCTTGATCGTAATCTGCCGAATTTTACAAACATTGAGAATCTCATCAAACTTATCCGCATCCTCTTCCTCTATACGATAAGTCTTTTTCCGATGTTCTGAATAAGTAAAATCATCCATAGGTGTAGGTATGGATTTACTACCAATCACTTTAATAGATTCGTTTAGATGTTTTAGTTGTTCTTCAATGGTAATGAATCCTAAAACTGGATCACATTTATCAGGGTTCTCTTGTAAGACAATTACAGCTCCATATCTTTCTAATGAATCAACGTAGGAATATTGCCCTAACACTCGGAGAGTAATGGTTTGACCATAAACAAAGCTTGAACCCAAAATCATCAAAAAAACTAATAGATTTCTCATTTATCAAGCAATTCAAAAGTTATGGTAATCTTATACTTTTTATTAGTCTCTGGTTTATTTGATGGATCAATACTAGTACAACATCCGCTAGATCTATCTTCTATGTTTAAAATCTTACCTAATTTCATATCTAATTCTGTACACAGTCTTTCCGCTTTTCTTTTAGCATCTTTGATCGCATTTAAACTCAATTCATTTTCAATATTTTCATCAATATTAGCATATAAATACTGTACACTTTTGACTTTAAAACCGTCACTTTGTAATCCAGATAATCCTTCTAACGTTTTCTGATCTTTTACATCAACAAAGTAATTTTTTGTTTTTGTTTTATTGTATCTGTAAGCCTCAAGTTTTGCCGGCATGATCTGACGCTTAGAAATACCTAACTCGCTCAAACTTATAACAAACTCATCATAAACAGTCTCAAGAGGTTTATAGCTAATTTTCTTATATTCGTTAGGTGCTATTTCATTCACTGTGAAATAAACCCTAGTGACATTCGCAACATAAGTATGGTCAGAGTTCCCAATTATTCTGATAAACCTTTCCGTTGACTGAGCATTTATTGTTGAAACCATCAGCAATAATACTATGAAAGAAGCAATTAACTTATTCATGTTTTTTTCGATTAAAAAATAGTTTTAAAAATTATTTAAATTCATAAATATAACACCACAAATATACTAAAATTAACAAGATAAATTTATTTCTAACATTTTAACATTATCAATCTACTTGACTAAACAAATATCAAAAAATGGAAGCATCATAACTTGGTATCTTATCAATTCAAAAAAAATACTATCTTTCCCCAAAATTTTACACATTTTGACTCAACCACCCTACACAGATCAACAGCTTTTGGAGCTCCTATCCAACGATAGTCCCAAAGCCATGGAGATGATCTTTCGGCGTCACTTCGCTGGAATGGTACAAGTCGTAAATCGTATGATCCGCGATCAAGGTCGCTCAGAAGATCTAGTACAGGATGTTTTCGTGAAATTCTGGAAACAAAAAGATCAACTCAACATCAATACTTCTCTAAAAGCTTATCTACGACGTAGCTGTGTCAACGCCTGTTTGGATGATATTCGAAAACAAAAAAAGATGAAGATCGTCAACACAGAAACGATTCTTCCCAGCGCCGCTACCACCCAACCAGACGCTGCTAAACAATTGGAAAACAACGAGTTAGAACAGTTGATTAATGAAACTATTGATAATTTATCTCCTAAATGCCGCAGTGTCTTTATTTTAAGCCGAAAAGAACAGCTTTCAAACAAAGAAATAGCCGAAAAATTAGGGGTCACTTTAAAGACCGTGGAGGCACATATTACCACTGCTTTAAAAAAATTACGAACAGTAATTAAAAATAACCGTAAATAACTTAGGGGTAAGCTGATTTTATCCGTCCTAATTACAGAAGATTCTAAAACAACAAAATTTATAGGTGTAAACCACCTGAACCGATAATGACAGAAGAACAATATATACCGCTGATTCACCGCTCCCTGACGAATCAATTATCAGAAGGAGAAATGGACCATTTGCAAGAATGGCTGGCTGCGAACGCCCAAAACCAGGAGATTTACGCTGATATTGTGGAAGGATGGGAACTCGCCAACGATTATGAACTACCCGTTGCCGTGGATACAGATCGGGCTTTCGATAAGTTTTTAGAGACTACGCAGGAAAAAACAACGACTACTACGACAAAATCCCCTACACCTGTGCGTCGTCTCTGGCCTACGATTGCTAAAATTGCTGCGGTCGGGTTACTACTCATGGGAGCAATTTGGGCTTGGCAAACTACACAGTCTAGTACGCCAACACTGGTAGAAACCATCGCTACTACTCCACGAACCTTGGTAACGCTACCCGATCAGTCAGTAGTGACGCTCAACCAAGGCGCAAAAATCAGCTATAATCCAAATTTTGGAGAACGACAGATACAATTAGATGGAGAAGCTTTTTTTGAGGTAACTAAAGATCCTCAAAAGCCTTTTACGATTCTAACTAAAAATACGGCTACCACGGTCCTTGGGACCAGTTTTAATATAAAAAATGAAGCTACGAAAACTATCGTCACCGTTTTTACCGGAAAGGTCTCATTTGAAGATCGGGCCGGCAAAAATGGGTCTTTGATTTTAACACCTACCCAACGTGGTATTTATCAATCTGATGACAAATCACTCAGTAAAGAGTCAGATATTTCCCTAAATACCATTAATTGGCAGAAAGAAAAGATGGTTTATCAAGACCAAACACTTTCTAAAATTTTACCTGCACTGGAATCCTTCTACGATGTTTCTTTTGAGTTGAAAGAACCTACTCTAAGCAATTGTACTTTTACTGGTACATTCAATAGAGCTAAACTCAATGAAGCATTAGAAGCATTGGCTTTTGTAATGAATCTTACCTTTACTCAAAAAGCAAATACGATTGTTTTAACCGGAGAAGGTTGTTCTGCGTCAAATTAATTGATCCTTAGCCCTTAAATTCTCGTAAAAGTCTCTTATTTTTAAGGTTAGGACTCTATACTTCTTAGAGTTACTCCATAAAACTAAAGCTTTGCGAACAATATTCTTTTTCTTACTCTTCCTGGGTTTCGTCAGCCTGCAACCTCTCCTTGGACAGGATTTGCTTCAGACGCCTGTAAATTTAGAAGTAAAAGAGTTTTCTGTTCACCAAGTTCTAAAACAATTAAAAAAGGATTACAGAATTTCTTTTGCCTATAGTAGGGATAAGCTTTCGCTAAAAAATCCGGTTACTTGTTCCCTTTCCAACCAACCATTATCCACCGTTTTAGATGTTGTTTTTAAAGATGCCCAGATTGCTTACAAAGTAATTGGAGAACAGATCATCCTACGTCGAGAAAATCGTCCAATAGAAAAACTAAGCACCACCTTAAAAACGCCCATTAAAAAAGTAGCAAAAAAAGGAATTATTACTCAGAGTATTCGAGGAACTGTACGAGATCAAGATTCCGGTCAACCGCTGGTGGGCGCAAGTGTTTGGGTGGAAGAAAATGATAATTTACGAGGGGTTATTACCAATCTAAAAGGACAATTCTTTATTGGAGAAATTCCCGTTGGTCGACACGAAATACAAGTTAGTTATCTAGGCTACCAAGCTACCCAAATTAGAGACTTATTACTCATTGCAGGAAAAGAAACCGTGCTAGAAGTCAACCTTGTGGAACGGACTACTAAACTCAACGAAGTAGTTATCCGTGCTAAACCAGAACACGCCAGACCAATCAATGAAATGGCCCTTGCCAGTGCTCGATCTTTTTCGGTAGAAGAAACCAGTCGTTATGCCGCAAGCTTTAAAGATCCGGCTCGAATGGTGACCAACTTCGCCGGTGTGAGCAGCGGCACCAATGATCCAACCGATAATACCATCAGTGTTCGAGGTAATTCTCCCACTGCCAATCTTTGGCGACTGGAAGGCGTCGACATTCCGAATCCGAATCACTATGCAACCTTAGGTAGCGGTGGTGGTGCGATCAGTATGTTGAGTGGTAATATGCTTGCTCGTTCTGATTTTTATACAGGCGCTTTTCCTGCTGATTTTGGAAATGCGCTTGGTGGTATTTTTGATTTAAAACTTAGAAAAGGAAATAGTCAAACGCGAGAATATTCTTTAAGTGTCGGTTCATTGGGGTTAGAAGCTTCCGCGGAAGGTCCGGTAAAAAAGCTAGGTCCTGGTGCCTCTTATTTAATCAACTACCGATTTAGTACGTTGGCTTTATTAGAAAAATTTGGCGTCTACCCTGCTGGAAAAGATATCCAACCACCGATTTTCCAAGATGTTTCTTTTAAAATTCATATTCCTACCAGACCTGGAAATAGTATCAGTTTTTTCGGTTTGGGAGGTACGAATAAAAGTGTAAAAATACCCGACTTAACAGGTTTGATTGATACCAATAGAATTGAATTTGGTTGGCGAGAAAATGGTCGATTGGGAATTATTGGAATGACTCATCAAATGACTTTATCTAATTCTAGTTTTCTAAAATCATCTGCCGCCTTTAGTCATTCAGATTATTTAGATGATCAATTTTATTATAATGTAAATAATACAGAAACGCCTTCTGTTCAATACAATCCCGACTATCTCGAAACGATTAGTAATAATAGATTTATTATTAATAGTGTTTACACAAAAAAATTAAATGCTCGTTCTACCGTGCGATTTGGGCTAACCTATAATCATCGTTTTTTTGGATATGAATATTTAGAATCACCGAATGGAACACAAGGGCCCTCCCGCGGAAAATTAGAGGCAAGAGGTTATATGGATATCCTACAAATGCAAGCGCAATGGAAGCATCGTTGGAAAAACAACCTTACGCTTAACGTCGGATTACACGGTGTTTATTTTGGTATTAATCAAAGTAATTCATTTGAACCACGATTGGCTTTAAGCTGGAAACCTCATCCACGCCACAGCTTTACGGCCAATGTTTCTAGACATAGCAAACTTTTACATGAAGCCTATTATTTTGTCAAAGGTACCGACTCGGAAGGAAATAAAGTGGAAGGAAACCAAAAGTTAGATGTCATAAAGTCGCTTCATACCGGATTGGGTTGGAATTTCAAATTAGGTGAAAACACTTATTTGAAAACAGAGGCTTACTATCAATATTTATATAATGTTCCCGTTGCTGAATCGAATATTAGTGTACTCACTCAGGTTAACTCGTCCAGCGTTTGGAACCTCATTGGACCACAACAATGGATCAACCTTGGAACGGCCAGAAATTATGGTTTGGAATGGACTTTTGAAAAACGTTTTGCACGCAGTTATTATCTATTAAGCACGTTATCATTATTTCATTCTCGATTTTCTAATGATCGAATTACACAACTACCTACTCGTTTTGATCAGGCACTAAACTTTAATTTAGCAACGGGTAAAGAATTTAAGTTTGGTTATAATGAACGAAATATGCTGGGTATTAACTTACGACTAATCATACAAGGTGGACAACCTTACACACCTATTAATCTTAACGCTAGCATTGCTGCCGGACGAGCAGTTTACGATATCGACAATCCATTTTCGGAAAGATTGGCTCCCGTTCGTCGCGTGGATACGGGCGTAAAATTACAATTGAATAGGAATAAAATAACCCATACTTTTAAATTTGATATTCAGAATGCGACCCTGACTTTACGGGAAAGAAATATTTTTTATGATCCGATTGCGCAGGAGATCGTGGTTGAAAAAGGGTTGTCGATTTTGCCAGTTATTTCTTATAAGTTTGATTTTTAGAATTTTGATTTAATATTTTTTTCAAATAAATAGCACTTCTGATGTGATTTTCATAATAGAATAGGAAGTATAGTTTTGTTTTAATCCTATTTTCATTTGCCTCTTACTTTTTTTTAAAAACACATAGGCACATAGAACACATAGCACTTTTGACGCGATTTTTTAACGCGATTTTTCTATGTGGCCTATGTGCCTATCTGGTAAAAAAACACTAAATTATTTTATTTCAATAATAGAATAGGAAACATGTTTTTTGTTCCAATCCAATTCTTAGCTGCCTTTTACTTTTTTTAAACATATAAGCACATAGGCCTTCTATCGTGGCACTTCTAACGCGATTTTTAACGCGATTTTTCTATGTGGCCTATGTGCCTATCTGGTAAAAAACACTAAATCATTTTATTTTCATAATAGAATAGGAAGTAGATTTTTGTTCCGGTAAAAACATTAAATCACTTTTTAATCCCCAATAGAATAGTCAAAAAAATCACTAAAAATACTGCCCCATTCCCAACACAAATCCTCTTTGCTGACCATCATACAAATCTACCCCATAGTCTAATCGTAGCGTAGCCAAGAAAAATTTATTATTAATAATTCGAATACCCATTCCTACAAATTGTCGAAATTGATCTTTATCCGCTAAGTCGTTGAGCGATCCACCGGGATCTCGCCAGCTTCCTAGATCAGAAAATAACACCAGTTGGCTAGCCCAGGCACCAATAGCAAAAATTGTCTGTCGATATTCTAAATTCAATACCAATTGTGCAGTTCCGCGATCTACTCGATTGCCAACCCCACGCAAATTAAATTGACTATCCAATACAAATGGAACAAACGGAGACGGATCATTATTGGACAACCCAAAACGCAAACGAGCAGCTACATTCCCTGTTTTAAATGGACGCCAAAATTTACTTCCTTCCAAAATAAGGCTCGTAAAATGTTGTGACTCACCAAAGGTAATTACCCATTGCAAACTCGCACTCGTCTGGTGTCCTGACAAATAAAAATAGTCATAATTGATTTTGTTTCCTTGGTACCGAGCATTGGTTAGCCACTTCAATGGTCGCAATCGATTCGGTCCCGGCAAATCAGACAAAGGTCCTGGTCCAAGTTTTAAATAGTCTTCTTCAAAAAATTGAAAACCTGCCGATAGATGACGGCTAGGACTAAAACTATAAATCCCATTAATACCAACTCCAAAATTCGCGTACCGATAAGTCACGGTTGTGTCTGTAAAAAACAAAGGTTCCTCCGAAGCCGCTCTTTTGATCTCTGCACTAAAACCCCATTTGCTCCCTCGGATTCGACGATTTTGATAATAGACTTGAAAATTGGGCAGTCCATCATTGAGTAAAAATTGAGCAGATAAGGTTTGATTTTTTCCTGCTAGATTAAATTCAGAAAGGCCCAATAAAAACCAGAAGTTGTCTTTGATTCCGCCAATACCGATTAGAGGAAGCCACGTTCGTCGTTCGGTAATTTCAAAAATAATCTTGACTCGATTTGTATCTTTCCGAGTAAGAATGATCTGTCTTTGCGTCGTGGATACGGCGGAGAGTCTTCGGAGTTGTGCTTCGTCTTCTGCTAGAATCTCAAGGTCTAAAGTATCTCCAACTTGGGTCATCAAGATTTGCTCTAAAAAACCTAGATTCAGTTTTTTGATTCCTGAAAATTCTATCTGGTCTACTATTTTGACAGATTGCCCGTTTAAGGTTACTGATAATAGTAAACAGCTAAATAAGCATCCAAGGTATATTTTTCTTATGAAGTACATTGCCGCAAAGATACCTAAGAAAACCTTAGGTGGGTTGTCTTGGAGAGAACAAGAACTAACCTTCTTAAAATTAAATCACCACCAACGCCTCCACCATTCGCTTCACTCCATCAACTGCTATCAAATCTTCGGGTAACGGCAGCATTTCTTCTACTTTTAAATAATGATCTACTTTTTTTAAATCTCTATGAAAAAGATCAAAAGACAATGGATTTCGAAGATCAAAAAATTGTGGCTTATGTTCGTTACGACCTTTGTTTTCTCCGGCAGCTCGGTGATCGAAATTGAGCGTGTAATAAAATTGTTTGGGTAATTCGTTTCGTTTTAACCATTGATGAAGTTGATCTTGATAAGCGATAGCGGTGCTTCCTTTAGGTTTGAATGGTAGGGTTTCTTTTGGAAAAAACCAGGTGGTTCTTTGTAGGATAATTTGTTGATCATAAGCGACTCGTGGATATTTAATCACGCCTTGGCTTGAAGGAGATATTTGTTCATTGATGGCGTTAAGCAATAGATTTTTGGAAGGCACGATGGCTTCAAATTGGCAAAGCAACTGATAGAGTCCAGAACGATTATCGGTGGCTTCGAGGCTTAAGTTGAGGACTTTAGCTGGCTGACCTTGGTAAGTTAATAAAAGGTTTTTATTTTCTTTATCTATCGATACTAGGAGCTCGGTGATCGGAATATTCTGATTAGCACCTTGAATCATTAGAGAAGGAATCTCAAGGCTAGCGGACAATAGAGGTGGATGTACATTGGCATTGAAAAAGGAGTAATCTTGGTTTTCAATCCAGAATTGATCTGCCGCTTGTTCTTGGTGGAAGTTGCGCCAAGCTTCTGTTGTTTCTACTGAAAAGAGTGGTAAAAACCGAGCAGCTAGTCGGGCATCCGCAGAGACGAAAGTGTCTAAAAATACTTGGTCTACTCCACTGCCGTGGAAAGGTAAAACGAGACTTCCATAATGCGAAGCATCTTCTAAACTAGGAGACAGACTACGCAAAAAATCTGGTGTTAGATGAATCAGAGATTCGGACTTGGGTAGCGTAGCCAACCTATTATTTAGGTTTAATTTTATTTCAGCAAATTGGGTATTCTCCACTACCTCGCTGCTCTTGGCAAATGGCAACCATGCCTGATAAAATTCCCAAAGTGAAATAGGTTGACGATAGTTCTTAAGATAGAAATTAACCAACTGATTCTGGGAACCTGATAGGGTCAACGGAATTAAACACTGACTCAAAAATCTCATTTTTTCCCGTAAGGGCCTCCAATTTATTTCGGTCCAAAATTCCTTTACTGCCAATCGGGTATCTTCGTAGAAAATCGTTTCTGGCTTTAATAAAAAATCAAAATTAGTAATTCTTTTTAATCCTTCTTCCATGACCAAGTCAGCATTCACCGCCGGAATAAGGTGTTTATTTTCTTCCCAAATTTTCTTAAATAGATTATAATATTTTTGTTGAATTATTGTTCGCTCTATCGGCGTTTTTGTTGCCAACGTATTTAGCACGACTTCTAAGTTTGATAAAATCTTCTCCAGTTTTTGACAGAGTGGATCAGCTGGAATTTGACGTAAGTGCTTAGACAAAGGCATCCACCAATTTTCTGTAGCAGGAGCAATTGGTAGTTCCCAAACCAACAATCCATATTCTGCCAAGCTAAAAATATACTCGACAATTTCGGACTTCTCCGCCTCCACTTCAGAAAGAATATATTCGACAAATTCTTGAAATGAAAGTGATTTTTTGTCTTTTAAAAATGCGACGATTAAATCAATTACGGGTTGCGCTTCGATCCGTTGTACCGATTCTATGTTTCGGGTATTGTGTAGAAAAACATATGCTGTTTCAACTAGTTTTGACGTATAATTCAGACTTATCTTTTGATTTTTAAAATAAGGAGGATGATACCGAAGCAGTTCTAACAACTGACCTAACAAAATGTTATTGAGTCGAAAATGATGATGGATTGTTCCTGAGTTTTCTATCGTTTCAACAACCTGACCTAAATGGGTAAAGCTGCTAAAAGGACTCGTCTTACCTGCCATGCGGCTCGTGATCTGCCAAAGACTCCGAGCCGTTTGCTGTTCTTTTTTACGAAGCGTTGGCGGTAAATGATCGATTATTTTTTGGACACGTCCAGCCAGAGAGTGACTGGTCATCCGGAGTCCGTTTAATAAATTTGGATTGTTTGAATTTTGACAAAGATCAACGACGGTTTGATAATATAATTCAGCATAGGTTTCTTCCGTGAGATTAGCATCGCTCTCTGACAGGTTGTTTAACGCTGTGAGTGCATCGGCTGGCAAGCTTGCGATACGGAGGAGGATGGGAGGAAAAGTCATGAGGGAAAGATACGGATTTTTTTGTCGAGATAAAGAGACGATTCATGAATCGTCTCTACTTAATCGTCTCTATTGAAAATCACTAACCTTTCCAAGAATATTTTCTATGACTTTTTGGTAGAAACGTTTTTTCTCTGTGATGATTTCTGCGGTTCCATCCATGTCTTGATCAAACAAAACCACTCGATTGTAGGAAGTCCGCAATCCATTTGTAAGCGCAACCGAAACTGGATATCCAGCATTTCGAGCTACCTTTCCGATGTGAACGATTCTTCCTTCGACAGAACCATATTCGTGATAAGAAAAAGAGGCTAATTTAATAATCACGGTTTGACCGACTTTGACCTTTCCTTTATCCAAGGAAGGTAGGTAGAGGAATCCCATAATACTATCTGTTCCCGGCGGAATGATACTCATTAGTTCAGATCCTTTTTCATAATATTGATCTTCTTGTAAAAGATTGAAAAATGAAATACTCCCATCCACCGGTGCAGGTAAAAGATATTTCATTTTCCATTCACTAATTTCTGTTTGCAGTCTATTCAGGCTTTCGCGAAGTTGGATGAAATTATCGTTGTTATCGTCTTGATAATCCCGATTAATATTAACCATATCATTTTTTATCACTTCAATCTGCACCTTATAATCTTCAATATTTGCCCGATTATTTTTCATCTCTTCCTTAACCTCTTCAATATCATAAGATATTTTTTCAAGATCTTGCAAGGCTAAGGCTTTGGCAGAATAAAGTTTTTTATATCGAACTTGCTTAACAACCAACAGATCTAACTGTCTTTGATTATTATTCATTTTATCCCTCTGGATTTTTATATTTCGATTCAGTGTTTGGATTTGTCTATTTAGTTTTCCTTTAGATTGATTTTGAAAATTTTGGCTACTTCCGTATTGATAGGCATTTAAATATTTCAAAAAAAGTGCGTAAGCAGTTTGCAGATTTCCTATTTCTAATCCACGAACTGGCTCCAATCTTAGAAGCTCTGGCTGTTTTTTATTTTTATAATCTGTCACCAAAGAATCCAATTTAAACACATCGTTAAAATCAGCGGTACTTTGCATGACCGCAAGCAGCTCCCCCCGCTCTACTTCCTGTTCATTATTTACTGCTAGCTTGGCGATATGACCATCTGTCCGCGCCACCAATTTCACCGGAGGACTTAACGCCGTCAAAGTAATCGGTACTTTAATTTTGTCTGGATATTTCACCCACCAACTCAGCCAGCCGATCACGACTACACAAGCCAACACGACCACCGTCCCCCACTTCACCACTCTTCCGGGTGGCGTTCCGAGGATTTCTTGGACCTCTTCACTTCTGAGTTCGATTCTTTCGTGTTCTTCCATTTATTTTTATTGCTGGTTAGCTTATTGGCCGGTTAGCTAGTTAGCTTTCCTTTCAACATAATTTTTTTTTGCTTCTTGCTAGTGTAGTCAAGTTGTGAAAGAAAACTTGCACAAAAATCAATATTGAATATTGAATATTGATTTCCCTAACAACTACGCTCCTAGTTCAAGTTGGTTTCTAAC
>CALKJE010000362.1 GCA_937995675.1 uncultured Saprospiraceae bacterium | reverse complement strand
AATCAATGATTTAGGGTTTTGACAAAGAAACCAAGATGGAATTCAGCGAGCTAAATAACTAATTGAACTCGACATCAAGCCCCTAAATACCTGGTTGTCAGGAAGTTAAAAAAAAATAGACTTGCTCTAAAGATGGATTTTTTCAAAATATCTCTTGAAAAAACGGATGCCTCATTTTTTGGAAAAAGAGGAAGAAATGATTTGCTAACTTAACATTCTTTTGAGTAAGGAACGCGAAGTAAATAACTTAACATTCTTGAGAGGATATTTTGTTCTCATTTTTCACTTTGAAAATGCTCATTATATCAACATAAATCGCAGTTTCAAAGTAAAAACTAAGACCAAACTTTCTCTCTCAAGAATGTCAATTTATTTATTTCGCGTTCCTCAGAGGGAAATGAAAATTTATTTAAAATATTTCTTCTTTTTCATAGGTCGTATCCGCCCATCTTATCTGAGCTCTACCTCCCTTAACTCTATATGCTCCATATCTAATTTTTGATTGTAAAGCTCTCTCTGGTTCTGGAATATTCCAGTTGAATTCTTCTCCTCCAATTACAGCATCTGAGTAGTGTATTTTTTCCCCAGGATTAGCAGGATCTTCTCTAAATCCAACTTGCAATTCAATATCTACTTCTTCATTTTTAAGTACATTTTTGAGAAAAACAATATCTCTTCCGGCAGCTCCTGATCCGCCTCTAACGTTAATTTGTTCTCTATGAATATCAAAAGATACCTGTACTTGGTTGCCATTTCCATCATCACCATATACAGGCATTGCTAAATACAAACATATCGCAGGATCTGCCGAACCACCGCCACCTGTGTGTGTACCTTTGGCTTGCATAATGTAAGAACCATCATTACTGTCTCCGTTAGTATCACCTACTTCCAGTATTCTTACCGTTCCGGTAAATCTAGTGTAACTTCCTATATCTGTATTCTGATTTGGCGTTAATGCACGTTCTATTCTTGGTTGTAATGTGCCTGGTGCATCCATGTGATTGGAACCATCAGTTATATTATAGACACCCCAAATTTTTTCATTAATAAAACTTTGTTTATAATCTGCATAACAACTTCTATCATCAATTTGTCCTACATTAGCAGCATTGGCCAAATCGGCCGTTCTGTCGGTATTAGTACCTTCATCGGTACACTCTGTAATATCTCCCTTATCTTCATCACTTGTTATTTCGGGAAATATAGGAACTGGTTCCTCCATCATTTCCTCTTTTCCACAAGAAAAGAAGGTTAAAAAAACAAGTAGCAAGGCAATTGTTCCGAGATTAAAATTTAATTTTTTCATATTTTATTGTGGTTTAAGACAAATATAAGTTTTTTAGCTTTAAAGTCTATCCTGTACTGTACTGATTGAAAAGTGGTCTTTTTGAAGAGAACTCGATGACAAGAATATTTCAATAATTATTACCTTGATTAAAGTTCTAAGTCGGCTTTACACCTATTCATGGCATATAAAACACCTCTTCTAATGGAATAGAAACTGGAGAGTTATCTGGATTGACCTCCATGATATCTGCCATGAATTTCCACCATTTTTTTACGATTTCATTACTGGCCAGCTCTTGAGAACCACCTTTACCCGAAACCTTTTGAAAGGCGAATAGTGTATGGGTTTCTTCGTCAAAGAAAATGGAATATTCACTTATGCCACTGTCTTTAAGCAATTTTTTTAAGTCAGGCCATAGTTCATTATGCCGTTTTATATAAACTTCTTTTTGGTCTGGATTCAGTTTCATCTTAAAAGCAAGTCGTTGCATAATATTCATTTTGTAATCAAGAACAGATAGTGTTCTTTTATTGTTTTGAATTTGTTTCGATAGGTGGTCGCTTATTTTACAATTGTTAAAAAGCAAACATTAGCGCTTGTCCATAAGGAATATAAAAAAGACAATACCATTATTTTGATATTGTCTTTATTATCCTTTAGTCTCAATAGGATTGCATCCACGAACGCAATACGTTCGATGAGCAATAAACTATTACTTAGAAATCAATCTTCTAGTTGTGAAAGGTGTTTTTAGCATGTAAACACCTTTTGGGAATTCAGATAAATCAACCTCGCTATCTGTTCCTTCTAAAACCTTAGCACCTACTAAATTATAAACATCCCATTCCGCTTCCATATTCAGGGTGAAAACACCATTACTTGCTGGATTAGGGAATACTTTAAAAGCATTGGCTAGTGCTTCCTCTTCTGTGTTAGTACTCATATCAATTTCATCTAAAGTAATGGTAAAGAAATCAAATCTTGGACCAGCATCTAAATGATTAAATTTTAACAATAGAGGGCCAGCGGGTAAAGTAAAACTTCCTAAATCGTCAGCAGTTATATACTCACCATCTGTAGGAGGTAATCCATCCATGTCCAGTGTGTTAAAAAGGTCTATTCTACCCGTTCCGTCTATATTAAATGACTCTAATCTAATATCTTTACTGTTGCCACCATGTAGGTAATTTACGCCCATGTGGTAAGTCCCAGCGTTTACGACATTTACGGTATATACGGTAAATTCTTGACCCTGTGTACCTGCGACTACAGCCCCGGTAGCACCGGCTTCTATGTCAACATCACTACTGGTTCTGATTGGATTGCCAGCATCTGAGCCTCCAGGAGATTTATCCCAGTAGGTTCCTCCTGGTCCGATCGGACTGGCAGCTCCACCAAAATTGGCACCATCACCATTGGGATCAGTAGCTAAAGCATCATAGAATTCAAGTTCTATTTTAACAGATGTTCCGACAGTTTCTCCTATTTGAGGAGTATTGCCAAGGTAGGGGACTCCGTTATATTGGGCCTGTGCC
>CALKJE010000361.1 GCA_937995675.1 uncultured Saprospiraceae bacterium | reverse complement strand
AGAGCGGATAGGGGAGAAGGAACGGGTAGCTCAAGGAATAGATGCCACACGACCATTAAACCGACAAGAAACGTCGATCATTTCCGATATCCATTCTTGCTATTATCCCGATAGAAAAATGAAAATATATTTCTGTTGGCAGGTCTTCTGACTTATTGTCCCCAGATTTTTCCTTCCCATTCCGTAGTTGTGGAACAGTGGATTAATAAAATTGGGTTGGATGACAATTTACAGCTGCGGGAACAGTTTTCGAATTACACGAAATTCCCTTTTAATCTAAAGCTAGTTTGGAACCAACGAGTATGCAAAGGTAGTTCTTTTTAAGTAAGGTGGAGAAAAAACTCTTTTAAAGGAGAAAAATAATTAAACAATTATTCATTGAAAAAATGAAAGAATTACTATATTGGTATGAACACACTTAAACCTACTATGAAATACAATCCAAAAAAACACCATCGACGGAGCATCCGAAAAAAAGGATATGATTACAGCAGCGCAGGCAATTATTTTATTACCATCTGTTGCAAAAATATGGCACATCTCTACGGAGAAATCAAAGATGAAAAAATGATTTTGAATGATGCTGGCATAATGATCGATAAATGGTACTGGAAATTAGAAGAAAAATACGATGATATCCGCTGCCGAGAAATGATTATCATGCCGAATCACTTCCACTGCATCCTCGAAAATACAGGCGCTCCTATTACAAAGGCTACTTCGGCTACGACAACCGTACCGGCAGACCCACGTGTCTGCCCTCCACCCGAAAAGGGTGACCCTCCACCCGAAACGGGTGAAACCTCGAATATAAACGACCCTACATCTGATGGCTCGCTTAATGATAACCTCTTGGACGAATTGGATTCTTTGGATGAATTGGATCCTTTGGATGAACTATGTATATTGGGCGAACATGTGGGGGCGCCCCTACCGCGCGTACTACAATGGTTTAAAACGATGACAACCAACGAATATATTCGTGGCGTAAAAACATTGGGATGGCGACGCTTTGATGGAAAAATGTGGCAACGTAATTATTGGGAACACATTATTAGGGACGAACAATCATACAATCGAATTGCTAAATATATTATTGATAATCCTAAAAAATGGAAAGGAGATAAATTTCGTTAATAGCGCCGATATCCCATCCCTCTAAACGATGCAATCAATACCTGATCACTTTCTCGTCGGATCGTAACATCCAAGGTCACCATCTTTTTTGAAGTAGAAACTTCGGTCGCTTCGGCAATTAGGATTTCGCCTTCTTTGGCTGGTTGGTGATAATTGATTTGGCCATTGATAGAAACGGCCATTTGGCCTAGACCGTTGGCTGCGAAGGCGAAGGCACTATCTGCAAATGCAAAAGCAATCCCTCCATGCAAAATTCCAAATCCATTAAGCATCTCTTGTTTAACCGTCATTTTGATGATACAATGACCCACGTCTAATAGTACGGGCTCAATTCCCATCCATTGGCTACAATAATCTTTTTCCATCATTTTTTGATAAACGGAAGTAGGGTCGGTAGGATGAGACATGATTATTTTTTTATAAAAAGAAGAGATTTAAAAGAAGTAAAAATATTTATTTCAAACACTTAAAATAATCAAAAGGCTCCAGACAATCTTCACATTGAAAAAGTGCTTTACAAGCAGTAGATCCAAATTGGCTAACCATTTTTGTATTGGTAGAACCGCAGTTGGTACACTTGACAATTCTTTTCCCATCGATTAGAGCGAACTTATCCGATTGCGTATCCATCGGAGCGGCAATACCGTATGCTTCCAGTGCGGCTCGACCAGCAGGAGTAATCCAGTCGGTCGTCCAAGCTGGAGCGAGTACCAATTTGATAGTAGAATCGTAACCTCTTTTTTCTAAAGCTCGTTTGATATCTACAGCCATGGTATCCATCGCTGGACAGCCAGAATAGGTGGGCGTGAGTTTGACATGAACATGTTTTTCTGTCAAGGTCACTTCTCGAACGACACCCATATCCATAATAGATAACACTGGAATCTCCGGATCCGTGATTTCCAATAGCGCCTCTTGAACGGGAGTAGGTAAAGTTTGAAGATCAGCTGCTACCATGTCATGTTAGGATAAGCGCGTTGCATGTATTGAAGTTCCGCAAGGATGAAACCTAGTTGCTCTGAATGAATACCTTTTTTACCGTCTGTCTTTCGAGCAGGAGCAGTTGGTATTTCTAAGTTTGCTTTCGCAAAAACATCTTTGATCGTTTGTCGGTAAGTGGTTTCGATGGCTTTTAGGTCGGCTCCGATTCCTGCTTCTAGCATGATTTTCTCGGTTTCTGTTTCTTCAAAAAATTCATAAGAAAAAGGGTAGAGGTCATCAATTGCTTTTTGCATTCGTTGGTGACTCTCTTGTGTACCATCTCCCAAGCGTTCCATCCAAGAAGAAGAAAAACGTAAATGATATCTAGATTCTTTGATCGATTTTGCTGCTATTGCGGCAATCATTTCGTCTTTGCTATTCACCAATTGCTCTAGCAATGGTAAGTGAAAAGCATCGAATAAAAACTGTCGACCAATCACATAAGCAAAGTCTTTATTAGATTGTTCCACCAACCAAGTATGACGATATTGGCGATCTACTCGTTTCATTGCAATGGTATCTTCCGTTGCTTCTCCACCTGTCAACTCTGCCGCATACTGAAAATAACTCCGTACCTGACCGAATAAATCTAGGGAGATATTAGTCAAAGCAATATCCGTTTCTAAACTGGGTCCATGACCACAAAGCTCCGATAAGCGATGTCCTAAAATCAAGGAATTATCACCTAACATCAACAAATAATCTATCAGACTTTTATTCTTTTTTTCCATAAAAACATTCTATCATAAAAATTAAAATAATTGCGCTCACTCTTTTCTAAATTAACATATCAAAAGTAATTTCAAGTGCAAGCGCAAATTCAAAAGCCTGTCCGACGACTGGCGGGCAAATTCAAAAAGTGAGCAAATTTATTTTAAGTCAACTTTATCAACATTTTGAAACAAACCTCTATATCTTACTTTTCTAAAAAATCACACATCTACACATCATGATCCTCGGCAACAAATTACGGGAAATTACCCCGACCCTGAAGGGAGTTCCCGTAATTTGTTGC
>CALKJE010000360.1 GCA_937995675.1 uncultured Saprospiraceae bacterium | reverse complement strand
TCCTCAGATTGAGAAGCTGCTAAATAATAGGCGTAAAGAAGCGCAGCATTTCCACCACTAGCTTCATTTCCATGGACACTATAACCTTGGTAAAGTACTACTGGCCCATCCGATTTTTTATCTCCCTGCAAGTTCGCTAGGTGATTCTTTTTAATATTATCTAACTGCCGATGATTATCCACTGAAGTAACCGTCAGGTACACTAATGGTCGCTGCTCGTAAGATCGAGCATACTCTGTCAAGGTAATCCGATCAGAGGCTGCAGCCAAGGCACGAAAATACATCACTACTTGATCGTGGCTGACATGCCATTCTCCAATCTGATATCCTAAGACAGATTCTGGCGTTGGGATATCCGTTGCGAAGTTGGTATTGTCAAAATAATAATCCAGTGTAGGCTTTTGTGCCATCACCGAATGTGTCATAAAAATGCAAAGAAAGTATAGAAATACGTTTTTCATAGTATTGGAAGTTTGAAATGTTGGACAAAGCTAAAAAATCTTTTGGCGGGAGCAAAGTTAGCGTGAATAATTTCTTTTGGATCTTATGAACCAAGGTATATCAATCTGGCGATTTCTCCGGAAAAAAATTAAGAGAATACAACTGGAACAAAGCGACTAATAAACTAGAGGAAGTAATTAATATCGTTAATTTTCCATCTGCGAACTATTGGTTCTCTGTTCAGATAGAAGAACAATTAATCAGTAGGAAACTTATTTTAGTGAAATAATCTAAAAATCAGAAATTGATGAATACAACTTCTAAGTACGTGTTCAAAATAATTAATAACCTATGACGGTCTCTTTTTTATTTATACTTCGTTAAAAAGCCTCGTCGATGCTGAGGCATCGCCTGTGTTTTTTGCCTTGTCTAAACAAAAAATACCCTCAGTCATAACTTATCATTATTTTTGACCAAGTACTTAATAATTATTAATATGTTTGTCATTCATTAATTCATCACCAATCATGTCTTCCATTTTAGGTATTATTCCTGCCAGAGGCGGTAGCAAAGGTATCCCTCGTAAAAACATTATAGACCTTGGCGGGAAACCCTTACTTTATTATACCATCAAAGCTGCCAAAGAAGCCGGAATCCTAGATCGCCTAGTACTCTCGTCTGAAGATACTGAGATTATCGACATCGCCAAATCACTGGGTGTCGAAGTTCCTTTCGTACGTCCATCCGAATATGCTCAAGATCATGTAGGCGACCAACCTGTTTTGCAACATGCGCTCACTGCTTTAAAAGACTTGGATGGATATCAGCCGGATTTGGTCTTATATTTAAAGCCTACGATTCCTTTTCGTATTGGAGATGATATTAAGAATGTGGTAAAAAAATTAAAAGATAAAAATGTCGACTCCGTCCGTACCGTCACTGAAACGACCGGTGTTAATCATCCCTATTGGATGTTTACGATGGATGATCATGGATTATCTCAGGCGTTAATTCCTGGAAAGTCGATTGCAAAATATCCTCGTCGGCAACTACTTCCACCCGTTTACCGTTTAAACGGAGTAGTCGAAGGTTTGAAGCCTGAATTTATCTTAAATCATGATAGCATTTATGGTAAAAAAATGGCACTCGTCACTGTTCCTGAAAATCGAGCAGTGGATATAGATACGCCAGCAGATTTGGACTACGCCCGATATTTATTATCTAGAAATGCGAATCAGGAGTTAAATTTCTAATTAATTAACACAAAACTCAAAACACAAAACCCTCCTACTATGAAAATAGGCAAAGCATATATATCTCCTACTCATCCTTGCTACGTCATCGCGGAAGCGGGTGTCAACCACAATGGACAACTTGATCTAGCACTCGAATTGGTTCGAAAGGCCAAAGCAACAGGTGCGGATTGTGTCAAGTTTCAAACGTTTAAAGCCGAGGCCGTTGTCACCAAAAATGCTCCTAAAGCTAATTACCAATTGGAAGTAACGGATCGTCAAGAATCTCAGTTAGCCATGCTACAAAAACTGGAACTTGACTTGGAGGACTACCACCAAATTATTGCACTTTGTAAAGAGCTAGACATTCAGTTTTTATCTACGCCCTATAATTTTGCAGATGCGGATTTTTTAAATGAATTAGGGGTCGATGCGTTTAAGATTGCTTCGGGTCAATTAGTAGAATTGCCTTTCTTAGAATATGTGGCCAAGCTTGGAAAACCGATGATTATTTCCAGTGGAATGGCGACGTTGGCGGAAGTTTATGAAGGCGTAGAAACCATCCGCAATGCGGGTAATCAAGATATTGTGTTGTTGCAATGTACGACCAATTATCCATCAAAAATTGAGGATACGAATTTGCATGCGATGAATAGTATGGGAAAAGCGATGGATATTTTGATTGGTTATTCTGATCATGTCACCAATAATTACGCTTGCTTTGCAGCCGTCGCATTGGGAGCAAGGGTCATCGAAAAACATTTTACACTCGACCAAACCATGCCAGGGCCAGATCATTCTTGCTCTTTGGATCCTGCTGGTTTTACAGAACTCGTACGTGGCATTCGACAAACAGAATTAGCGTTGGGAATGTCTATTAAAAAACCTTCTGCAGCAGAAATAGCCAACACCGTTGGGATGCGACGAAGTATCGTACTAACGCAAGACTTACCGAAAGGATCGGTTCTAAAAATAACAGACTTAGCTTTTAAACGACCTGCTACTGGATTGGCTCCTAAACGACTGCCGGAACTAATTGGTAAAACGCTAACTGCTGATTTACCAGCCGACCATTTGCTAACCGAAAAAGACATTAACTGGTAAAAGCAATGGAAACTCTTCGTATTAATTCTCAAAATCGATCATTGGTCAGCAATTTTCTGGAGCTAGCTGGAGACGCTACTTTAGAAAAATTTCGGTATTTTCAATCTAGGCCACTTGAAATAATAAACAATCATGTAGCGACTTTTATTATCCGTCACGAATCCAAATCTATTGCTTATGGGCATCTTGACAAAGAGGATGAAATCATTTGGCTAGGTATCGCTATTGCGGAAAATTTTCATGGCCAAGGATTGGGGAAATTAATGATGACCCATCTTCTGGCTTTTGCTCGAATTCAAAAAATTTCAAAAATAAAACTTGCCGTAGACCTAGATAATATGGCAGCCATTCCACTCTACCAGAAATTTGGTTTTAAAGAAATCAACCGTACAAAAAAAGTCTTGTTCATGGAATGGAATTTAGCACTTGTTTAAACTTCCATTAATTAAGATTAGTGTTTGCCCAAAATAGATAATCAAAATCTGGATAGAACAATCTTAAATCTGGATTAGACTCAATGGCCGCTAATTTTTCACAAAGTTGTTTTCGGGCTTGCCTTTGACGGGTAGGCTTTTTAATTACATTTCGAAAAAAGGCTAAAAGAACTTGCTCCCTTTTTTCATAAACACCGTACTTTTTCAAAATCTTATACGTACTCTGAACTTCACTTTCCAATAGGTTATGCCATTCTAGTTCATAGTAAATTATTAGTCTCGCCATTCGACGGAAAGAAAGATAGAGATTTTTAGTGCTAACTTGTTCCCAGTGATTTAATAATTCGACTGCCTTGGTAAATTCGCTTAAAAACATCCATCCACTAGTGAGTACTAAAAACAGATTATTTCGTTGAGCAGTTTCAATTAGATGATATTGATTTATCATAAAATCGTTCGCAGGTGGTAAAGTCTCTTTTAGTAGATCCAATTGATGATTTGTTATTCCAAATTTTAATTTCCGAACATACTCTACATACGTTATGTAATATTTATCGACGCCTGTTTGATTTTTTAGTTGAATCATGGTTTTATCAAAAGTCAATCGATCATTTACTATAACAGTATCGAAAAGAATATTACTCAAAGTTACCGCGCGTTGCAACCTAGGAAACAGGGCAGGATATTGCTCAATTAATTCCAAGGTTTTTATTCCTGCCTCTAAAGATTCTAATGCCTCCCCTTTCATATTGGCGATAGACATTTTAACATAATACCAATGAGATAAGGCTTTTACTGATAAGGCATTAGAAACATCTTCCATGATGGGTGGATTTAATAACGCTAGATATTGGTCGAACTCTCGGTAATAATGAACGGTATATTGTAATTCTCGAATTTGTTCTCGCAAGAGTCGCAGATCACTATAATTTTCTATGATCAACATAACCCGCTGTCGCTCTTGTTTTAACTCTTGTAATTTTTTAGTAAAATTCAGAATTCCTTCTCTAAATAAAATTTCTTCTTCCAGTTGAATTAATTTCAGAAGAATAGAAAACTCCTCCAGGTCGGTTGCCAATTTTTTTGCTTTTCGCAGTACCTTATTGGCTTTCTTTCTAAAACCCTTTTCCATTAATAAATCAATCGCTAAGATCTGCTTGGTAAGCTTGCGATAGGTAGTATTTTCGAAATGAAAATTAATCAGACTCGTCATTAGCTGACGATAAAGATAATTTTGCTCAGAACTATAATGTTTGGCTAATCCAATCTTATTTAAAGACGGAGCTAGTTTTTCTTCATCAAATACACCCTGTTTCATCAGCAATTCATAGAGTCTCAAATAGTTCTTATCCTTATTCCCATGATGAAAAGAAGCAAATTTTTTGAAGTACGCTTTTTCGCTAAGTGACAGCGTATGTACAAAATCATGTATAAAATTATTCATCTGAATTCCTTTTTTTTATAAAAATAGGTAATATTTTATTGTTTATACGCTAAAATTTAAAGGTAATATAGAGATTTAATCATATAAAATTGCTTCTAGCCAGTAAAAACAGCTATATCTAAGTTCCATTTTATGACAAAATTTTCTATAGAATTTCCTTTTATTCTACTTATTTTTGAATTACATCACTAAGACTTATTTAAAAAAATACAAAACAGGCTTTCTTTTAAAGGATTTTTATCGATATGTGGCTTCAATTACACCAGACCACAAAAAAAACTTAGCCAACCAGACTTCATTCTGGTTGGCTATTTTTGTTTAGCTTTGGACTTATTCACCATACTATTGGACATTTCTTCCATTTTCAATCTCTAGCTCCGGCAGTATCGCCGGAGAGTAGCTGCATACCCGCAAATGTCCAATAGTATGCTTATTCACCTTTATCTTTTAAATGAACCGCAATACCAATTCGTTTTTCGTCAGTTCTATGGCCTTTTATGGCACTGATCCGCTTACCATGCTTACTCAATCTAAGGCAGAAAAATTCTCTTTAGAGTTTAGTTCAGCTTTACCCTATCGAGAAGATATGGAGTCGCTTTTTAACGAATATCCATGCCCGAAGCTCGTTCACAATTACTTTCCTGCTCCTGCGATACCTTTTGTACTGAATTTGGCTAGTGGCGATCCATTGGTACGTACTCAATCTATTGAGCATGTACTCAAAGGTTTACGATGGAGCAAAAAAGCGAATGCTTCTTTTTATTGCGCGCATGCTGGATTTTGTATTGATCCAAAACCGGAAGATTTAGGACAAAAACTTCAACAGTCCACAGATAAAATTGACAGAAAAAAATACTGGAGTCTATTTCTGGATTCTATCCGTACTATTTTGCCATTAGCAGATGCGTTGGAGATCGATTTTTATATTGAGAATAATGTCACCGCAAAGATGAATTTGAATATGCATGGTGAGTCGCCTCTTCTTTGTAGCGGTCCATCCGAAATGTTACAAGTCATCAAGGAGATCAATCATCCTCGATTAGGGATTTTATTGGATACCGCACATTTGAAAGTTTCGGCCAATGCACTCGGTTTTTCGGCAGAAGAAGCAGTAAAAACAGTCGCGCCCTATGTACGAGCGATACACCACAGCGACAATGAAGGTGAGTTAGACAATAATCAACCCATCGAATCAGACTATTGGTTTGCGCAGTTTATGCCGCTTTTTAGCAACATTCCACACGTTTTAGAAGTTAAAAAACAGAGCATTACTGCCATTAAAAATCAGATCGCCAAGTTAAAAGCTGCCCAAAAAACAGACGTGGCTTAATTGAACTTACTATTCTGCTATTCCTAACTTTTAGGTTTTTATGATATGACACCAACAATCGATCAGTTACTCGTTAAAAAAACGGATTCCCTAGAGACCGTTCTTAGAATTATTGATGCTTCCGCGCAAGGAATTTGCTTTGTGGTAGATGAAAACCAAAAATTGGTAGGTATCCTGACTGATGGAGATATTCGGCGAGCATTTATGAATCGATTCACTTTATCCACCGCTGCTGGCGAAGTGATGAATACTAAGTTTACTAGTCGTTCCATTGATACACCTCGGGAAGAATTGCTCCAATTATTGGATCATCGAATTCGACATATTCCGCTACTAAATGGAAACGGTCAACCAGTAGACTATGCCTGTGT
>CALKJE010000359.1 GCA_937995675.1 uncultured Saprospiraceae bacterium | reverse complement strand
TTTGTTTAATCGTTTAGTTTTGATTTATTTAAACGATTAAACACGGGGTGTTCAATTAACTGTGTCTAGATAATTAACTTAAACCACATAATAAACATTGAATATATATATGCAATGTTTATTATGTGGTTTAAGTTAATTATCTAGACACAGTTAATTGAACACCCCGTGTTTAATCGTTTAAATAAATCAAAACTAAACGATTAAACAAATAAACAAATAAACAAATAATGAATCCAAAACGCGAAGCAAAGTTTCAATCCGTTGCTCAGCGTCGGCAACATAATTTTACGGTCATCTTGGAAAATGTCCATGATACCCATAATGTAGGTGCGGTTTTGCGTACCTGTGATTCCGTTGGAATTAACGAAATTTTTGTACTCCACTCTCGTCCACAAAATAATAAAGCAACCCTGACTTTGGGGAAGCGTACCTCTGGAGGTACTCGAAAATGGGTAGATGTCCATTTTTATCATGACTTAGAGGCTTGCTTTGAGCATGTTCGATCTCGTTATGATAAAATATTTAGCACCCATCTTTCCGATGATGCAGTCTCGCTTTACGACCTGGACCTTACTGAATCAGTAGCACTTTTATTCGGAAATGAACACATCGGTGTGACACCCGAAGCTTTGGCTAAAGTAGATGGCAATTTTTTGATTCCTCAAGTAGGAATGGTTCAAAGTCTGAATATCTCTGTAGCTTGTGCCGTCTCGCTATATGAAGGTTTTAGACAACGAAACGAAAAAGGGTTATATAATCCCGAAAATCGAGACACCAAAGTAGATCAAGCACTCATGCAAGAATACCGACGACGACACGAAGCCAGAGAACGGGTAAAAAAAGTGCCGCGAATTCAATAAATATAGACTAAAACCCTGAAGTTGTTTAAGAATTCGAAAAGCAGGCGAGAACTAGAGAAAATTGTGCAAATCGAGCCTCTTTTTTGAGTTAATAGCCGCGCTATTGACGAGAAAAAAGGCGATGAGTTGATTAATTTAATCAGTTCGAAGACAATTTTGGAGTTTTTAAACAACTTCCCTATATTGTAATAGCAAAAAACCTTATGATTTCATAGAAAACATCCTGGTAGGTACAATTTCTGTTTCTATTAGATGAGGTTGTTCTAAAAAAACAACTTCGAAAACCAAACCTCAATACTATGGAAGAAATGAAAAAGAAGCGTAGCTTCTACAAAATCGGTTTTTATGGATGGTTTATATTATCCATGTTGGTACTTATTTATTGTGGATTTAATTATTACAGCAATATTCCGATCGATGATTTAAAAAAGCAATATACTTACGAAGATTCTAAAATGATGAATATCGTAGGTATGAATGTTCATTATCGGGTAACCGGATCTGGTGAGCCTTTAGTTTTACTGCACGGAACAGGTTCTTCCCTCCACACCTGGGAGGAATGGACCAATCAACTTTCGAATGAGTATCAAGTAATTAGCCTAGATTTACCTGGATTCGGATTGACTGGAAAACATTTTGCAAATGATTATTCCATCAAAGCTTACACGGATTTTCTAGATATATTTTTAGATAAATTGGGGGTTACACATATCAATTTAGCCGGAAATTCACTCGGAGGCCACATCGCTTGGCAGTATGCCCTAGATCATTCCAATCGAGTCAAAAAATTAATCCTACTTAATTCCAGCGGATTTCAAAAAGAAGATTCAGATGTTTCCTTAGCCTTTAGATTGGCCAATCTTCCATTGATCAACAAACTTATGTTGCGCATAACACCTAAATCACTGGTAGAAAGTAGCCTAGAAGAAGTATATCATAATGACAATAAAGTCACCGACAAACTGGTTAATAGAGTGCATTCGTTACAACTTCGCCGCGGTAATCGCCAAGCATTTATCGATAAAAGTAGTTACGAATATACCGATCGCAGTGCCGACCTAAAAAACATCCAATGTCCAACGCTTATTCAATGGGGAAAACATGATGCATGGTTTCCTGCAAGGTGGGCAAAAGACTTTGAAACATCCATTCCAAATGCTCGCTTGATTATTTATGACAAAGCTGGCCATGTTCCCATGGAAGAACTTCCAACAGAAACAGCGCAGGATGTTCTACAGTTTTTGGGAAGTGGAAGTGTGACGCCCATTACAGAAGGTTAATGTTTTTTTACGTTTTACGTTTTTTACGTTTACTAAACTTTTAAAGTTTAGTAAGTAAACGTAAACGTAAAAAAAGTAAAAACATAAACGAAAAACTTAAAAGCTTACCGACACCAAAACAGATCCAAATGAAAAATACCTTTCTTCTCCTTTTCTTCTTCTCAATTAACCTAGTCTTTTTAACGGCTCAAGTTAAAACAGAATATTTTGATGGTCCTTATATCTTCCATCAAAATGACAGTCTGCGTATTCAATGGATTGAAGGTGGAGTAGGGCATGATACCCTGATTGCTAAAAGCGAAGCAGGCAAATTTAATCGCGAAGGATTGCCAAAAATTGATTTGAGCAATTTAGATTTTGATAAAAATAGACAAGCTAGTTTTGATAATATTGACAACATTGTGGCCATCAGTGATGCACATGGTCAGTATGATCTGATGATTCGTCTACTGAAAGCAAATCAAGTAATTGATGAACAAAACCAATGGTCATTTGGCAAAGGACATTTGGTCATTACGGGAGATAATTTGGATCGTGGTGATAAGGTTTTAGAGATCCTTTGGTTTTTATTTTTTTTAGAAAAAGAAGCCGCTAAGGCTGGTGGAAAAGTACACGTACTTTTAGGAAATCACGAAGTCATGGTCTTGCAGGGAGATGTCAGATATTTGAATCGAAAATACTTGTATACTTCTGGAGTACTGAAAAATAGATACCATCTGATGTTTGGGGTTGGAAGTGTTTTAGGCGATTGGATTGCCAATCATAAAGTGATGACTTCGATCAATCGATCTTTGTTTTTGCATGGTGGAATTTCAGAGGAGATTTTAAAATTAGATTATTCTATTGAAAAAATGAACGAAGCTTTTACCAGACATTTGATCAGGTATAAAGATAAAGCAGTTTTAGATGATCCAGTATTGAAAGCTTTGTATCGAAGTAATGGTCCACTTTGGTATCGTGGATATTTTAAAAAAGATGAAATAGATAGTACCACGGTTGATAAAATTTTAAAAAAATTAGACCAAGATAGAATTATTGTAGGGCACACCAGTTTTGATTCTATTCGATCTTTCTATGGTGGTAAAATACTAGGGATAGACTGTAGTATTAAAAGAGGAGAAACTGGACAAGTCTTGCTCTTTGAAGATAAAAGCTTTTTTGTCGGAGACCTTAAAGGCACCAAACAACCTATTGTATTTAATCCTTCCACTCGTCCACCAAAATCAAGTTTTTACGATTATCTTTTTAAATTGGAAGGCATTCCCAAAATGGTAATCAATACCAATGTAAAACAATTAATCAGAAAAAGTCTAAAGGAAGAATATCAAGCAGCAACGCTGGAAATTCAAGAACCAGGCGATGGTAAGCATAGCATCTTTGAAGGTAGAATTAGAGCCAGAGGAAATACGAGAAAAAAGGTTTGTAATATCCCACCTGTGAAATTCGATTTCTCAAAAAAAATATTAGACTCTTTAGGATTACTAAAAAATGACAAACTAAAATTTGTTTTTCCTTGTCAAGATAATGGAAGCAGTCAAGAACTTTTGTACAAAGAATTTTTCCTTTACGAACTTTACCAATTCATTGATTCTAATTCTATTAAAGTAAAATTAATGGACATGACTTTCATGGACGGGGAAGATCAAAAAATGAAATTCAACGGATTTTTAATCGAAGATGAAGTTGAATATGCCAGAAGAAAGAATGCGACCGTAATTGAAAAAGGAAGGATAAATCCATCCCGTTTACATCGAGCCTCTTTTCTGAAAATGCTATTTTTTCAATACATGATTGCCAACACCGACTGGACCGTTGCCAATCGCCACAACCTCGAATTAGTAAAATTACCAACCATCAATAAAGTCATAGCCTTACCCTACGATTTTGACTACTCCGGATTCGTCGGACAAAGATATGCCGTCCCACATGAATCTCTACCCATCGACGATGTCAACGAACGCTATTTTTTTAATTATAAAATGCGAGAACACGAATTCTACGAAATGGTCCGCTTCTACCAATCTATCGAAAAAGACCTCTACCGAATCTGCGAAGAAGCCACCTACATGCAACCAAAAACCATCAAAGAAAATAAAGCCTACCTCCGCAATTTTTTTGAACTTTTAAAACGTCCGGAAAGCCTAAAACAAGACATCCTAAAACGTTGAATCATTGAGCAACTCCATCCAGAGCATGCCCAATAATTCAACAAAGTTCCATTATAAAAGATATACAAGTTAACAGATCTACAAATCAAAGAATCCGCACATCCACTACACCTTCCCATTCTCATTCAGAAACTGCTCCGTCTTCGCATTCTCCACCTTCGCA
>CALKJE010000358.1 GCA_937995675.1 uncultured Saprospiraceae bacterium | reverse complement strand
AAAGTATTGAAGAACCGGATGATTTAGAGAAGGAGATTGCTTTGTTGGGACAGAAGTTGAATTTGGGAAAAGATAATAAGACCTTAGTGAAAACACCGGAACGGGTTGCTGAAATTTTCAATGAATCTATAATTATACTTATTAAGAAATTCATTGAAAAAGGTAAATTATTTGAAAAATTCTATCTTAAAAGTGGCCCTAAAATTTCTATTAATGGTGGAGATGCTGGCGGACTTATTGAAAATATTTTGTATTCAGAAAATACTGAACTAAAAGGAAATATCGATACAGTCTGGCTAGCTTATTATTACGAAGCATTAGATCAAAAAGGCTTAGAAAATGTTAGCTTTTTTGCAAAGATAGTTTTTAATTTTGATTTTTTGAGATATAAGGTTTCTACTCCAGGATTTGTTTGTGAAAAGTCATATGGTAGTCAATTAACCACTGATGAAATATCAAATCTCGTAACAACTAATACTCGCCGACACAAAGAATTTATAGAAGCAAGAATTGAAGAAATCCAAAAAAAATAAATAACCTAACTATACAAATACCCTGTTCAAAAATAGAAGCCCTTTTCCAAAACGGAAAAGGGCTTTTGTTTTTTATAATTATTATTCAACAGACATGAGAATTTATCGCACCAATGAGATGGCGGAAGTTTGTAAATTTTTCTCTGTTTTTAAAGTCAGATAATAAATTCCGGAAGGCACTTTTTCGCCTAAATTTGTGCTACCATCCCAAACAACCTGATAGTTATTACCAGAACTAAAATTCTCAATATTTTTATGATAAATCAATCTACCGAAGCGATCATGGATTTCGAATTCGATTTGATTAAGATCAGATAAATTTTGATTTTGGTCGGTCAATTCAAACGAAATAGTCACGAAGTTCGTAAATGGATTTGGGAAAATTTGGATGTTTATATTCTCAGGTTTTTCCTCTTCTAGGTCCGTGTTACTGATAATAATTTCGTCAAAATCCCAGCAATTAAAGCAAGGTTCTGCTCCTTGCTCTAGATCAAGTGCAAGAAAAGCAGTATACTCAGATAATACTCTTTCTGTCTTACTAAGCTCGACAATCTCTTGTTGATCTCCAGTATTTGACACATAGGCTTCCATTTCTCTGATTTTATGTCCAGTCCAGATTTCTCTAGTTAGGGAATCGGCAGAGACCATTTCTGATTCTGTGACGGTGACCACATCGAAAATAAAACTAGTATCGCCAATCCCTGAAAACTCAATTTCTAAGTCACCTGATCCGGTAAATTTACCCACCTCCATGATGGGAAGACCATAACCTTGGGATTGTCCATAAAAGGCCGGATTAAATTTTTGATAGGTAAAGCCATCTGAAAGTGAAGTTTGCAATTCGAATACATCGTTAGACCTTTTTATATTCCGCAGGGCAGAAGGAATGCTGGACCAAAGACTAGTAGATCCTTCCAGAGAACCGTGGAGTGTTCCGCCCGTATGAAGGGTAAGTTCGGTAAATATCCGCTGATTACTATAGGTATAAAAATCTGGTCCTTGCCAAACATTTTCATAGTAAAAACCTGATGACTGGTAATTGATGATATGAATTCGAATATCATCTGTTCCAATTAGTTCTAATAAAAAATCAATGTTATAATTCCAGGGAAGTGAGCTTGAGTTACAGGTCAGGACAATATCTCCGTTGCCTTCATGCTCTTTGATGAAGTTGATGCCATCCTCAAGTATTTGGATTAGATGCGAGTCATTGTCTAAGGTTGGAGGTAAGGCTGATAAGTTTGTGGATAAGCTTTCTGCGGACCCTTCTAACCATTGATCCGACAATTGGTTGACGCCATTAGCACTTGAATAAAGTATATTCCATTGATCTTGTGGTTCAATAAATACTTCCATATTTTTTTTAACCTCATTGATCAATTCTTCAGGGTTGATATTGGTGTTATAAGATTGGTGATCTAACAAAAATAAAATATTTGATGGGTCGGATTCGTTAGTGATTGATGGTGGATTATAAACCATTTGATAAAATTTATCAGAACCATCTACTAGTTTATGTACAAAGACCTGCTCATCCTGAATTGGAGAATCTACGGCAAATTGTAGATTTTTTTGAAATAAGTCACCTGAGATATTAGTAACCAAAGCTTCTCCATACTCTGGGTGTACAATCTCCGTAAAAATATGGTTTTCGCCTCCTAGAATAGTTGGATTAGTCCAGGTTTCATTGGGGAAGGTAATCAGTTGCAGATCTGATAAGGGGAATGCCGATGTCTGTAAAATATGAAGGGGCAATCCACATGATACCTCAGAGTCAGACCAAATGGCAGGTGCTAGATAAGAAATCTTTATTCGTCTGTCATTGCCTGGTTCTAACGGAAAAATTCTAATCTGATAGGTTCCATTATCTTTTCGGTAGAGTAAAGAAGGATCCATATTTCGGTCTACAATATCTTCATAATTCTGGGTAGCGGAAAGTATGTCTAAAACATCAGCTTTAACAATCGTGGTATCGTCCATCATCCAAAGCCAAGAATCATAAACAATGGCTCCTTCCGGTAAATTAAAATCCAAAACAACTTCCAATAAATCTGCCCAAAAGGAAGTCCCTTGATCTGAAATAGTGAGGTACATTGAGACATCCATATAGGTACCTTGTGGTTGAATACTAATGGTAGCAGAAGTAATAGTTCCTTGTTGTCCTTGCTCTGGGGACCACTGATTTGGATCATGAATATTTAATAAATTCTGTCCGAAAATAGAATTGGTAATAAAAAAGAAAAGTGTAAAAAAGAGGGTAAAGTTGGTTTTCATATACAAAAGGTTTTGGTGAATGAATATTATTAAAGATAATGGCTTTTTGTTATTCGAACCTTTTAAAAAATGGATTTGACGGCCGTTGGTCAAAAATAACAAGGTGTATTCAATAATCTGTGATTGAATTATTCTTTGTAATATTTCGAATAAGTAAGAAAAAAAATATTTTGGACTACCTTTTTTAATGAAGTTTTATCAGTTTTTGTGATATAGTTCAACCATGATAATTTCGGTAAATAAAGGATATATTGTTTAATAAATAGTGCTAATTGAAAAAGGAATTTTCACTTAATTTCTTTGTGAAATCATCCAAAAGCTCATTGATTCTAATAACATTCCAATAAATTCCCTACTTTGCGTAAAAAAAACACAAGATGAATCTATTTGTCATTGCCTCCATATTGATTGTACTCTCTGCCTTATTTGGATATATCAATGTGAAGTTTCTAAAATTGCCCAACACCATTGGTTTGATGATTGTGGCGATCTTGTTTACGGTGGGTTTATTTTTAACCAGTTTGGTGAATCCTACTTTGCTAAATATGGCGGAGGCATTGATTGGAGAAATTGATTTTAAAACGGTCTTGTTGGATGTTATGTTAGGCTTTTTGCTCTTTGCAGGTGCGATGCATACAAATTTTGATCAGCTCAAAGTCCAACGGTGGCCTATCCTTTTATTTGCGACGGTTGGGGTTTTGACTTCTACTTTCTTGGTAGGAGGCATGAGTTATTATTTGTTTATGGCCTTAGGTCATCAGGTAGAATTTATTCATTGTTTACTTTTTGGTGCTTTGATTTCTCCGACCGATCCGATTGCGGTGCTTGGGATAATGAAA
>CALKJE010000357.1 GCA_937995675.1 uncultured Saprospiraceae bacterium | reverse complement strand
AACCTACAGAGCGTCATGGCCCAGCCAGCTTCGTGCACTCTACTTTGTTAACAAAAAAAAATATTTATAAACGTGAACCCAGCACTTGAGAGTTTGCCTCTTCAATTACTTCATCTCATCTCCATCTTCTAGCAATGCAATCAATCCACCCGTTTGTGCTTCCGGTGTAATATGTCCTACGACAAATCCATGTGTTCCACCAGAGAATCGACCATCTGTAATCAAAGCTACACTGGTTCCAAGTCCAGCCCCCATAATAGCGGAAGTAGGTTTTAGCATCTCCGGCATTCCTGGTCCGCCTTTGGGTCCACAATAACGAATTACAATGACGTTACCCGGCTCAATTTCTCCTGCAGCAATAGCTGTATTAGCAGCAGCTTCTCCATCAAATACTTTTGCCGCTCCTTTAAATATTTCTCCTTCTTTTCCAGTAATCTTTGCAACCGATCCACCACTAGCAACATTTCCATATAAGATTTGCAAATGCCCCGTTTTTTTAACTGGTTGATCAAATCCATGAATAACGTCTTGCCCTTCTGTCAAGGGTTTTATTGTTGCTAAATTTTCTGCTACTGTCTTTCCTGTTACGGTCATACAATCTCCATGTAGGTAACCAGCATCGAGTAGCATTTTTGCTACCGCAGGAATTCCGCCTACTTTGTGCAAGTCTTCCATCACATATTTTCCGCTAGGTTTTAGATCGGCAAGAAAAGGTGTTTTATCACTGATCCGCTGGATGTCATCAATAGTCAAAGGAACATCGACAGACTTAGCCATTGCAATCAAATGTAAGACCGCATTGGTAGAACCACCTAAAACTGTGATCAAGGTAATTGCGTTTTCAAAAGCTTCTTTTGTTAGAATATCACGCGGTTTGATGTCGTGAACTATGAGATGTCGAATCGCTTTTCCTAGTCGTTCACACTCTGCCAGTTTATCAGGACTGGTCGCTGGGTTACTAGAATTATATGGAAGACTCATGCCCATCATTTCAATAGCCGAAGCCATCGTATTGGCGGTGTACATTCCTCCGCAAGCACCGGCTCCTGGACACGCTTTACGAACTACTGCTTTAAAATCTTCTTGAGTAATTTGACCGGCAATTTTTTGACCGTGTGCCTCAAAAGCAGAAACGATATCTAGTTTTTTACCGTTGTGGCAACCTGGTTGAATCGTTCCACCATAGACGAGAATAGCAGGGCGATTTAATCTTCCAAGTGCCATCATCGCACCTGGCATATTTTTATCACAACCCACCACTGCAATGATGCTATCGTACCATTGCGCGGAAGCGACCGTTTCGATCGAATCTGCAATAATATCTCGTGAAGGAAGCGAAAAACGCATCCCTGAGGTTCCCATAGAAATACCATCACTAACTCCGATGGTGTGAAAAATTAGGCCGATTAAATCATCCGTGGCACTGACACTTTTTTTGATGTCTTTCGCCAAATCATTCAAATGCATGTTACAAGGATTTCCTTCCCAACCGGTACTCACGATTCCAACCTGTGCCTTTTTCAAATCTGCTTCATCCATCCCAATAGCATGCAACATTGCTTGTGCAGCAGGGCGGGAATCATCTTGCGTAACTTCTTTGCTAAATTTATTTAACACGTTTCTATGTTTTTAAACAGTTTTCTACTATTGTGATTGATTAACAAAGATGGTGGTTGTCGTTAAGAGAGTCTAGTTTTCACTTTTTTCTTTTATTGTAAAAACCACACGATCTACAGTATTCAAAACCAGATAACCTCCAATAACTAATTGATAATCAGATAATTAATTCAAATAAAACACGAATCTCAACTATCATATAGCATTCCCTCTCTGTATTTCCCTAAAATCTTAAGTCCGACAGTATGCTCGGCTAACTGCTCTTTTATTGGTGATAAATCACTATATCTTTCTAAAAGAAAATCAATAAAAAAGATATAGCGCCATGCTTCTCCAATCATTGGCACAGATTGAACCTTTGTCATATTGGCTCGATAATCTGCTAATACTTTTAACACAGCATATAAACTCCCAGCTTTGTGAGGAGCCGAAAAACAGATCGACACCTTATTTATTTCAGCAGGCAAATTAGTTGGGACTTCCTTGTCCAATACCAAAAAACGAGTAAAATTTTTCTTATTGGTTTCAATACCTTCGGCAAGTAAATCCATCTTATACCGATCTGCTGCGAGCGTGGACGCAATCGCTCCGATTCCTGTCAATTCGCCTTCTCGGATACGCTTAGCACTTAATGCGGTATCTTCCATAGCAACCAGTTTAATCTGTGGATATTTTTTAAAAAATGGTCGACACTGTTCAATCGCAATAGGATGAGAATGCACTTCTTTTAAGTCGCTGATTTTTTGCCCAGGTAAAGCCATCAAATTTTGTCGAATCCGTAAAAAAATTTCTCCTGTAATCTCTAGGCTAGAATTATTGAGTAGCTGATAATTATTTAACAAGCTTCCAGCAATTGTATTCTCAATAGCCATCAATCCACCATCAACCTGAGTACCAGCTTCTACTAATTCCACCAAGTCACCGAAAGTATCAGCAGGTACAACCTCTACCGCTTTTTGGGAATAATAACAACAGCTAGCAATCTCGTGAAAAGCTCCAGGATATCCTTGAATGGCAATACGTTTTGTCATGTTCACTTTAATTATTTTTAATTTTTGTGCAAAAAAAAAGAGTTCCAAAAGGAACTCTATTTTTTTTATATCAATAAATAATTAGTTCCAGTTATGACGATTCATAAATGCAAATAATAATAAAATTGACAAAGAAATTATTTTTCATACGGTAAACATAAGGGTTTACAAAGTAGAAAGCAAGAATTTAAAATAAAATTGTTCAAATTATTTTTTTGAACAATCTAAGCACCTATCCAAAATAAATATTCTCAAAAGGCATCTAATTTATTTAGGAGACGTAAATTAGCGCAAAAATAATTCACATGCCGATTATCTCCGTACGAGGAAAAAATGCCATTCCTTCTCCGATTCGTTTTCTTACACCTTATGCAGCTGCCGCAGAAGCACGAGGTGTAAAAGTTCATTATATGAATATTGGTCAACCTGATATTCCTACTCCAAAAGAAGCCATGGATCGAGTTCGAAATACCGATCTTCGAATTCTAAAATACACACCATCCGCAGGTGTAGATTCTTATCGAGAAAAACTCGTGGATTATTATCGTCGTTTTGAAATTGAAGTTTCTAAAAAAGATATCTTGGTAACTACTGGTGCTTCAGAAGCCATCTCTTTAGTGTTAAGCTCTTGCTTAGATCCAGGTGACGAAGTCATTGTTCCGGAACCATTTTATGCAAACTATCTAGGATATGCTCATGCTACTGGTGTAGAAATCAAACCAATTCCTACTTTTATTGAAAATAGTTTTGCACTACCAGACATTAAAAACTTCGAACCTCTAATTGGTCCAAAAACCAAAGCCATCTTCTTATGCAATCCCAATAATCCTACTGGAGGAATTTATGGACAAGCAGATTTGGAGGCACTTGGCAGACTGGTAAAGAAGCATGACCTTTATTTAATTGTGGATGAAGTTTATCGCGAATTTTGCTATGACGATGATTTTTATTCCGTCTTGCGTTTGGCTGGATTAGAAAAACATACGGTCGTGATCGATTCAATTTCGAAACGGTTCAGTGCTTGTGGTGCACGGATTGGTTCTATTGTTTCTCAAAACGAAACGTTGATCAAAGCTTGTCTAACTTTTGCACAACTACGACTTAGTGCTCCGGGGTTTGGTCAATTGCTGGGAGAAGCGACACTAGACTTACCAATTAATTATTTAGAAGAAATTCGGGACGAATACGATTTACGAAGACGTACCTTAATCAATCGATTAAAAAAAATTCCTAACGTACTTTGCTATTTACCGAAAGGTGCCTTTTATGCCTTTGCTAGATTACCTGTTCCCGATACTGGAAAATTTTGTCAGTGGATGTTAGAATCTTTTGATTATAATAATGAAACCGTTATGCTCGCTCCCGGAGCAGGATTTTATGCGACCAAAGGTCGAGGTCTTGATGAAGTTAGAATCGCTTACATCTTAAATACAGGAGATATTGAAAAAGCAATGAATTGTTTAGAACGTGGATTGGCTCAGTATTGTGAATTGTTTGATGTGTGAATTGTTTGATCTGCGGATAACTGACCGATTCCGACAGTAAGGAGGACGGCGTGTGACAGCGCGACGAGGGAAGGCACCGCGAAAGCGGACGGGATGGCGAATGTGTGGATGGGCGGATGGACGGATCTCAAACCAAGTCAGCTTCAATCAGGTAAAAAATTACGGAAACTCTCTTCAGAGCTGGGGTAATTTCTCGTATTTTTTTGCCGATTTCCTTGTGATGCGAATGTGCAGGTATTTTATTTTTTACGTTAAAAAGAAATTGATTTTGATTTTGAAGTTGAAATTGCTTTTTGAAAAAGATCAGGACTTAATAAAAGTTATTACATTGCATTAAAAATAGCTTATGTCCACTACCAAAACTTATCAAGCGATTGGATTGATGTCCGGATCTTCCTTAGATGGGTTAGACGTGGTACATTGTTCGCTTGAGATTACGGATAATCCCATCATGGTTTCCTGGAAATTATTAGCAGGAGAAACCCTACCCTTTTCAGATTTGTGGACTCGACGATTGGCGAATCTTCCTACGCAATCAGCGATGAGCTTTGCACAGACTCACGTATATTTTAGTTACTATACGGCAGAGCTCGTCAACGAATTTATAAAAAAACATCAGATCCAACCTGACTTTATTGCAGCGCATGGTCATACTATTTTTCATTATCCTGATAAACGATTTACCACTCAAATCGGTGATGGTGGCGCTTTGGCTGCTGCCACGGGATTTCCAGTTGTCTGTAATTTTCGAACCCAAGATATTGCACTCAATGGAGAAGGAACACCACTAGCTCCAGCAGCAGATCGGTATTTATTTCCAGGTTATGACTTTTATCTAAACATCGGAGGCATTGCCAATGTTACAGCTAATATAAACGGTAAGTATATCGCTTTTGATACGGCACCTGCGAACCAAATCTTTAATGCGTTGGCAGAACTTAGTGGTGTTAATTATGATCAAGATGGTGCCATCGCAGCAGCAGGAAATCTACTTCCAGACTTAGCAGCGACGCTTTCTCAAAATGATTATTATCAAAAGCCGTATCCTAAATCACTGGACAATCAATGGATTCGTCAACAGGTACTTCCACGATATTATGAATACCAAGGAAGCATAGAAGATCGAATGTGTACCGCCATTCATCAATTGGTAGATGAAACGATTCGCTCTATCAAAACTATTTTGCAAAGAGAAGCTTTTAATAAAGAATCTTATCGAATGCTGGTAACAGGCGGTGGGGCTTTCAATCTTTTTTTAATGAAAATATTAAAAGAGAAAGCAGCAACAGAATTGAATTTGGAAATTGTTTTACCTGAAAAAAATATGATTGATTTTAAAGAAGCAATCTTAATGGTTTTATTGGGTGCTTTAAGATTAGAGAATTTACCTAATTGTTTTGCATCAGTGACAGGAGCGAAACGAGATACGGTAGGAGGAGCGGTTTATTTATGATAAATAATTAATAATGGGTTAATGAATAATTAATAATGTTCTCTGCTAACGTGTTTAATTTATAATGGCTCTTCTTTCGTGTTTATCCATTAGTAATGTTCGTGATCATAAAAAATTCCGTTCTTTTACGTCACACAATTCAACGATTCAACACCTCAACGATTCAACAAAAAAATGACAAAGTCAAATAAACAAATTTTCATCACTGGAGCGACCGGATTGGTCGGTTCTTATTTAGCGAGGCTTTTATTGAAAAAAGGTTATCAGGTACGGGCGTTGAAAAGAGCTAAAAGCAAACTCGATTTAATCGGCGCTGATGCAGAAAAGCAGATAGAATGGATTACAGGTGATGTGCTCGACATTCCAGCATTGGAAGAAGCGATGGAAGATGTGGACCAAGTATTTCATTGTGCAGCGATGGTTTCTTATGATCCTAAATATCAAAAAGAAATGATGGATATCAACGTCAATGGGACTGCTAATGTCATCAATGTCGCACTTTATCAAAATATAAAAAAACTCGTCCACATCAGTTCTATTGCAGCACTGGGAAAATCCAAACATGGAGAAGCCGTTTCTGAAAAAACAAAATGGGAACGGGATAAAAACAATACGAATTATAGCGTTAGCAAATACCTATCGGAGCAAGAAGTCTGGCGTGGATATGCAGAAGGATTACCTGTTGCAATTGTCAACCCTTCCGTCGTTTTAGGTGCTGGGCGCTGGCATCAATCTAGCACAGGATTATTTAAACAAGTCTATGATGGTTTGAAGTTTTATCCATTGGGTGGCAATGGTTTTGTGGATGTACGCGACGTAGCGCGGATGGCTTTACAAGTGATGGAAAGCGATATTGAAGGGGAACGATTTTTAGCCAATGGAGCTAATTTAAAATTTCGAGATTTATTTAATCAAATGGCGGCTGGATTAGACAAGCCAGTACCAACGATCAAAGTAACTCCGTTGTTAGGAGGAATAGCCTGGCGCACGATGTGGTTAAAATCGAAGCTAACGGGAAGGTCGCCGCTCATCACGCAGGAGACGGTGCGCTCTGCTACGGGAACGGTGACGTATGATGCAAAGAAGTCGAAAGAATTATTGAATTTTGAGTATACACCGATTGAAGAAACGATTCGAGAGACGACGGCGGTGTTAAAGGAGACGGGCGTTGAAAAAACCGGATCATTACCTGTATAATAAACTTACTTAATCCCCAACTCCGGCAATTCCTTTACTACATGATATTGTAAAGCCGCCGCAATACATTGTTTGAGTTCTTTTTCCGGAACAGTATCCTCTAATGTAAAAAGAATCGCTCGATTATTTTCGTAATTAAATTTATCGCCAAAGACGGATCTAAATGTTTGTACTAATTTGCTAGTACACTTAAAGTAAATCGCGTATTGATCTGGCTTTTTTGGTTTCCAATCAATTCGAATGGTGCTTCCTTTTTTAGTGAGGTAAGCAGGTTCATTCCATTTTAGTGTCTCTTCTAGTTTTGTTAGTCCTGGAATTTCTTTAGCCGTTGCGATAATTAGTTTACGTAAGTATTCCACCTTTTTTTTATAAGGAGTGGGATAGGTTTTGAACTTAGCGGCGACGGCGGGATTGGAGGTTAGTTCTAGCATAGATTCTCAAGTTGAGTCATATGCTAAGGTAATAAAATTTCTACCATTCAACTAACATTAGAAAACACAGCACCCTTACACTTATATTGATTTTTATATAAATGGCAAAATTATTGTTTTTAACAATGCTTTAATAAAATTATACAAATCATTAAATTATAAAAATGAGATTACTTTTACTTATTTTAAGCAATATTTTTTTATTTTCATCAACGACTTTTTGTCAATTTGAATCAGAAGAAGAATTTTTATTGAGCGGAGATCCGTTTTCAAATTACGCTCCCACAGGTCAAATCTTAAATAATCCTATAGAAACAGTCAGTCTTTCAGAGGAAATCGAGTTGCTACGTGGTACCAGAAAAGATATTCTAGAGTTTTCTGGCTGGACTCAGGCCGATTCTATCCAATATACTTATGATGGACAAAATGAGCTTGAAAGAACCACCTTGATTTACGATGCTGGCGAATGGAATTCAGAAACAAGATGGATTAATGAATATGATGCTGAAGACAAACTACTTACAAAAGTTAAGCAAACAAAAGGCAATGCTGATTGGGAAAATCACTCAAAATTCAATTATGAATATGATGCTGATAATAACATATCAGCGCTCAGTTCCCAATCATGGGACTCAGATATACAAAATTGGACAAATAGATTTCAACGTCACTTTGAATACGATACCGATGGTTTACAAACTGTTCAGACTTCTCAAAGTTGGACAGACAACCAATGGAAAAACAGTGTTCAATGGTTATATGATTATTCTTCCAATAATGTAAAAACAACGACTTTTCAAGGATGGGAAGATCAGACGATGTCATGGGAAGACATTAGTAAACGTAGAAATACGTTAGGTTATGATAATAACGATAACGTCATTTCATCGCTAAATGAAATATGGGAAAACGAAGTGTGGGAAAACGATTCCAAGGCAGATTACGAATTTAATGCAGAAAATGAACAAACTTTACGGATACAGCAAGAATGGGATTCAGAAGAAAATGATTGGAGAAATTATCTGAGGGAAACAACCACTTTTAACGGTAGCGCTCCGTTTACTCAAAGTACTACGATTTTAGAATTTTGGGATCAAGAAGAAAATGATTGGAGAAACGATAGAAAAACAATATCTGATCTTACCGAGGGAGGAAACATTTCGCTCCTTGTGAGGGAATCATGGACTTCAGAATGGGAAGTTACGGATCGTACTTATTATTATTACGATATCACAACGAACATTGCAGCATTAGAACTCAATCCATTTAATTTATCTGTTTCGCCAAATCCTGGAAATGGATTAGTTAATATCAACTTTACAGAATTAGATACCAAAGCCGCAATACAATTGTTCAATGTTCAAGGCCAACTAGTTTATAATAAAACAATCAGCAATTCTTCTAATAATATGGAAGTCGATTTTTCTAATTTGCCAAAAGGATCTTATATTCTACAATTGAAAACAGATCACCAAGTTAGTAATCAAAAAATACTAATTTTGTAATCAACGTAATATTTCATTCACAATAATTGAAATTAAAGCCAGGAAGGGAGATCGACATTTTTGATCTCCCTTCCTAATGATAAACCACTTCTCTTTCCCAATACACCGCGTATTTAAATTATTTTACTTCGGACTAAATTTAATGATTCTTTGTGGAATTGCTTCCTTATCCATTAGATCAATTAATGGAGTAAAAAACACCACCGTATTCCCATCGATTTTAGCGTCAGGATCGCTCGTAAACTCAACCTTTCCAGGAAGATGATAAGTTTGACGAATCCCAGAACTTCCAAATATCATCGCCATCATCGCTTTGGTCTCATCGTCCTCTTCCTCTTTCTCCTCATCGTCCTCAGATTTTAGATTCATCATTGGAATAATGAGTAAACCTTTTTCAAAATCAATCTGCTCCATCTCTCCCATCATGTTGTTGGCCACATCCATACTGGAGGATTTTTTGTCTTTGTCATCACTCAGATAGTTTGGCATCTCTGCTCTAATCTTACGACGTTCTTCTTGATCTTTAAATTTTAGATTAAAAGACATTTTCATCTCGTCATTAAGACTATCGCTTCTCATTCGAATACTTACCTTTTTCATCAAATAAGCATTTGGTGTACCTTTTAAAGAATCATTCATCGCTTCATAGATTGTAAACGACGTATCCTGTTGTGGCAAACTACTTGGGTCTGTAAAAATTTTAGAAACGTCAAATTCTCCGTCTTTAGGATCCGCTTCCAACATCTCTTCCAATGCTTCTTGGTCGATATGGTCGTCCATATTTTCTCCTAGTTTGTCCTCGTCAATTTCGTCTCCATCAGAGGTTCCTTCAAACATAGATGCTAACTGACCAATACCACTCAAATCCATTTCAAAATTTTCTTCACCTGAACCATCTTTGTTCAAAGTAGTCTCATAGTCCATACTACAAGAAGTAAGTAATAATCCGATTAGGCTAATAAAAATTAAAAATCTCATAATCTAGTTTTTTGTACAAAAATAATAACCTCCTACTATTTAATCTCCTACTATTTAATCAGTCATCTAGGAAGCTTACGAAGTAGTAACGAACGAAAGCATTCACTCGTTCAATTTTATCACTCCATAAAATTCTGTCTGTATTTATTCTTCAAACATTAAATACAATAATAACATTATATAAATTTCAAATAAAACACAAATTCACTATAAAATTTTAAATAAATACACTATATTAAAACTTAATTCTACTAATCACATCATTTACCACTTATTATTTAACCTTAAAACTTTCAGAAATTATGGGTTATTCAACAAAAAATATCCGGAATGTCGTCCTCCTAGGGCATTCCGGATCCGGAAAAACAACGCTGGCAGAAGCCATGCTATTTGAAGCAAAAGCGATTACCCGTCGGGGAAATATTACCGATGGTACGACCGCTTCCGACTACACGAATATCGAACAAGAACGAGGCAACTCGCTCTTCAGTACCTTACTACATGCAAAGTGGAAAAAATCAAAAATCAATCTTATCGACACTCCTGGATCAGATGATTTCGTTGGAGAAGTAATTTCTTCTATGAAAGTCGCAGATACTGCCGTCATGGTACTTAACGCTTGTAGTGGCGTAGAAGTAGGTACGGAAATTCTCTGGGAATATGTCGATCGTTTTAAAACACCAGCACTTTTTGTCGTCAATCATTTGGATAATGATAAAGCAAATTTTGATACTACGCTTGAACAAGCAAAAGCTCGTTTTGGAAATAAAGTCATCCCATTTCAATTTCCGATTAAATCAGGAATTGGATTCCATCAAATTGTAGATTGTCTCCGAATGACTACTTATATTTTTGAAGATGATGGTGGAAAACCAAGAAAAGAAGAAATCCCAGATCAATATAAATCTCGTGCACAAGCCATTCACAATCAACTAGTCGAAGCTGCTGCCGAAAACGATGAAACTTTGATGGAAAAGTTTTTCGAAGAAGGATCGCTCAGCGAATCTGAACTAGCCGATGGTCTACGAATTGCATTAGCCAATCAAGAAATTTATCCCGTCTTTATCGCATCTGCTCATCGTAATATGGGAAGTGGTCGTATCATGGGTTTTATCAATGATATTTGTCCTTCCCCTGCTGACCGACCAGCCGCTACGCTCCAAAACGGAGAAACTATCCAAGCCGATCCTGACGGACAAAATGCCATTTTTATTTATAAGACTTTATCTGAACCACGAGTAGGAATGTTATCTTATTTTAAAGTGTATAGTGGCAAAATAAATTCTGGAGCAGAACTGAATAATAATCGGACACGCACAGGAGAACGAATCAGTCAAATTTACGAAGCCAATGGAAAAGAACGAAATGTAGTAGACGAATTGGTCGCAGGAGATATCGGCGTTACCGTAAAATTAAAAGAAACGAAAACCAATGACACCCTCAGTCCTAAAGGTGCAAATATAGAAATCGAACAAATTCATTTTCCTTCATCTCGTATCAGACGTGCCGTCGAGCCACCTGGAAAAAATGAGATGGAAAAAATGATGAAAGCACTTTATCAAATTCAAACAGAAGATCCTACGCTCAAGATCGAACAATCAAAAGCACTTAAACAAACCATTCTGCATGGTCAAGGTGAACTACATCTCGATTTAATAAAATACAGAATTGAAAAAGTAAATAATATTTTAATGACCTATATTCAACCTAAAATTGAATATCGAGAAACCATCACGCAGATGGCCAACGGCTCTTATCGCCACAAAAAACAAAGTGGTGGTTCTGGTCAATTTGGCGAAGTACATATGCGTATCGAACCTTACTACGAAGGAATGCCTTTACCAGCTAGTTTAACCGTTAGAAAAGAAGAAGTAGAAGATTTACCGTGGGGTGGAAAATTGTCTTTCCTATGGTGTATCGTCGGTGGATCTATTGATGCTAAATATTCTAATGCCATCAAAAAAGGAGTCATGCAAAAAATGGAAGAAGGTCCATTAACTGGATCTTACTGCCGAGATATCCGAGTCTGTATTTATGATGGAAAAATGCATCCAGTAGATTCCAATGACATGGCCTTTATGATTGCATCTTCACAGGTTTTTAAAGATAATTTCAATCAATCCAATCCTCAATTAATGGAACCCATTTATCTATTAGAAATTCTTTGTTCTGATGACGTAACAGGAGATATCATGAGTGATTTACAAACTCGGAGAGCCATTATTCAAGGAATGGGAGCAGACGGTCATTATCAAAAAATAACGGCCAAAGTACCACTCTCTGAACTCTACCAATACTCTTCTTCTCTACGAGCCATGACACAAGGACGAGCTAAATTTAAAAGAGAATTTTCAGAATTTATGCCCGTTCCAAAAGATATTCAAAAACGATTGATTAATAAATATCAGTCATTGGAACAGGAAGCGTGAGGTGCTACGCACGTTGAATTGTTGAATCGCTTCGCTTGTTGAATCATTGAATCATTTATAACGCAACACTTTAGTCAAAAACAACAAGGCAAAAAATGATGGAATCTTCCTTCAGGGCCGGGGTAAGATTCCATCATTTTTTTTACCGATCTTACCTGTACGCTGCGCATGTTGAATCACCGTTATTATTGAATCGTTGAATTTTCAATGATGTTTTTTTCTGATAAAAAATTTAAAATGCATTTAATATATTTCAAATGTGTTAAAGATAATATTACTGATAGTTATAAATAAATCAGAGGATTCAACTCAACGATTCAACATTTCAACATTTCAACATAAAAAAACTGGTCCACTTCTTGCAAGATCGAAAGTATTGGAATGACACACATAGTTCTACAAATAACGATCCCCTCGTTATATCCAGTTATTGAACCAACCTAACCTTCCCCCTTCACTACAACCATTTTTAATTTTTCTTAAAAAATTTAGTCATGAAACACACTTTCATCTGGCTCATCCTATGTCTAATAGGTAGCCCTAGTGTTTCCCCCATCTTAGGTCAGGATTGTCAACCAATTACAGGAACATCAGACCTCGCACGAACTTCCAATACGCTAAATCAAACCATTGGCATCAATGCCGGTTTTGATATTGAGCGCTTTTTTGGAAACATTCCTAACTATTCATATAATCAGGATTCTATTCTGCTAGCCGATGTGATGGCTACCAGTCCGATTATTCGTTTTTTCTATAGTCAAAATAAAGATTACGACGATGGTACAAATCCTAGAACATCAGAAGATCTTGGTCCGCTTAGTTTTGATCAACTCATCAATGTAAATGATCGGTCTACGCATTTGACCGAAAACTACGTTAGAATCTTACCCATCTTTGAGGCAGGTTTTGAAGTACAAGTTGCGATAGAAATATCTCACGGAAAAGTATTCCCAAACAAATGGTGGACCGTTGAAGAAATCTCAGAAGAGGCACATAGTGATTCCTCTCCGAACATAAATCAAGTCGTCAACGAAATAACCGACAGAGGTAAAGATTGGGCGACTGCTTTCTTAAAAGTATATGATCCTAAAAATTCAAATGGAGATTTCGCACCAACACCAATTGTAAGTGTTCTTGAACTCGGAAATGAACCTTGGGGTGAAGACTTGGGAATAGAAGGATTCCGTGCATACATCAAAGGAATGTACGAAGCTTTTGTTGATTATTACGATCATCCTACCGACTTCAGAATCAAACTAGCAAGTGCTGCCTTTCAAGGGCACGCAAGTACTGGCTCTGAGTTTCATCGTGGATCACTCTTAGATTATGCGGGTACCATGATTGGTGATGAAGGAAACTCAATTGTCGATCTTGGCCCATTGCGAAATGCTTTATCGGAAGGTGTTGGTGTTCACAATTATAGTTTTACAGACTATTGTGATATAGATGCCAACACTTTAATCAATCATCCAGAAAGAACCAATAATGGTTTTATGGCTTACAAAAACATCTCAGAATGGGTAAACAATAACATGCCAGCGGGCACACGAAAAGTAAACGCTACAGAGTATGGTTGGAATTCTGATTATGAACCACGACTTTATTTTCCTTGCGCGGAAGGAAGGGTTAATGAATATGGTGGTTGCGATGAAATAGATAATTATGACGAGCTAGTCGCCATCAGTTTAGATGGACGAAAGTACGATTATAATGAAGGTAGATTGATTGATCGAGTTTCTCAAAAGATTGTCGGTCGTACCGCACAAGCTGCCTACATCGTTCGATCTACGCTAGTGATGAATCGTTGGGGAGTTAACAAAACCATGCTGTATGGTCTATTGGACGATTGGGCAAATCCACTCTATTTTTCGAATGGTTTGATAGACACAGACAGAGCTCAAACTACGGACATCACACTAGACGAATTAAAAGACATAGAACCAAATCCATCTGGTAGGAAGGAATCTTGGTATGCAGTAAAAAGATTAAAAGACATCCTTGGTGATAAATATTTTATTGGCCAATATGGTTCTGAAGAAGATGGAGGTGTTTACGCTTATACTTTTGGCGATACCGAAAATGGCGAACCTACTCATCTAGTAGCTTGGTCTGCTATCAATATCAACGAATTAGAAGATGGTGAATTTATTAATGTTGTAAATGATAATAACAATATCAATGCGATTCAGGACATTACCGCTACGCTAGACTTAGTCGATTTAAATTTGCCTTCAGGAATAAGTCTTGATTTATCTCAACCGTCTATTTATTTAAATGGAAAATTAAATGATGATTGGAAAAACACACAAGAATTATTAGTTGGAAATGATCCAACAAAAGTTCGTGTTTCACCAATTCCAGTAGTCATTCCACTCAACACAAATACAAGTTCAACAGCCTGTAATAGTATATATCATTCCGTTGATGAAAACAACACTGTAGTTGTTATCAATAATGTCCCTCCGGTTAAAATTACTTATATAGATAATAACGATCCTAGCGCACCACCAGTTATCAATACGCTTTGTGATGGCAATTGCAATACAAGAGAAGAGATTGATTTACCAAATGGCAGTTTCAACTTTACCGTCACAGCAGCAGATAATGAAGGCTTTTGTTCTACTACATTTGCCGTACTAATCGTCGATGCTGATCCATGTGACAATACGACGATCAACCATAACGAAGGCTTAGTAACCGTAAGCAGTTATGACGGTTCCCTAATTCATATTCAGATTACAGATGTATCCAATGATGCTATTGTTTTTGATAATCAAAATCAATCCGCTTCTATAGAAACAGAACTAACGCCAGGCAATTATGACGTATCTATTAACGGAGTAGTTTGTCAACAAATTTCTGTTACCGAAGGTGCCGGAGACGATCCAGATCCTAACGCTATCCAATGTCAAGGTGCCACCATTAATTATGGAGACGGACAAATTTCTGTCGTGATGGACAATGGAGAAAATGCTGGAATCAAGATTCACGATCTAACCAATGGTTGGGTGGTCGTTGCAAACAACAACTACGAATCTAACAGTCTTCAAGTCAATTTACCAGCAGGAATTTATCAAGTAAAAATCAACAGTGTTGGTTGTGAAGAAATCGACATGTCAGATATGGAAGCTTCCAAACCTGCAGATGAACTCACTTGCCAAGATGCGACGATTACTCAGGAAGATGATCAGATTAGCGTTATCATAAACAGTGGACAAAATGTAAACCTTAAGATTTATGACCTCTTAAATAATTTTGCAGTTGTTGGAGATAACGATGCAGCAACCAGCGGCTTGGAAATAAATTTACCAGATGGTGAATACCTCGTAGCAGTTAACAATTTAGAGTGTCAAGAAATTACAATCGAAACTACCGTGGTAATACCACCGAATGGTTCACCTTGTGAGCATGCGACCATTACGCATGGAGACGGACAGATCTCTGTAGTGATGGATAATGGAGAAGATGTTGGAATAAAAATACACGATCTTCTAAACGGATGGATCGTCGTTGGTGACAATAATTATCAATCCAATAATTTAGTGGTTGATTTACCAGCAGGTGAATACCTCGTTAAAATTAATGGTGAGCAATGTGAAGAGATTCTTCTCGAAGAAGTTATCATCACGCCACCGGGGAACACGGTATCCTGCGAAGATGCAACGATCACTTATGGCAATGGACAAATTTCCGTCATCATGAATGATGGAGAAGATGCCGGAATCAAAATACATGACCTTTTAAACGGATGGGTGGTCGTAGCCGACAACGATTATCAGTCCAATAGTTTAGTGGTTAATTTACCAGCAGGTGAATACCTCGTTAAAATTAATAGCAATGAATGTGAAGAAATTATTCTCACCGAAGAAAGCAACGATCCACCAGCCAATAGTCTAACCTGCCACGGAGCGACGATTAATTATGGCGATGGAGAAATTGCCGTGACCATAGATGATGAAGAAAACGCAGGCATAAAGATCCACGATATTTTGAATGGATGGACCGTCGTAGCCGATAACGGATACGCAACAAATGAATTAGCGATCTCCTTACCAGATGGTATTTATTTAGTCAAAATTAATAGCCAAGCTTGTGAAGAAATTGTACTAGGCAGTCCTTCCACACAAGGAATCATTGATTGTTCAGAGTCTATGATTACTTTTAATAATGGAAGCATCAGTGTGCTTATGGACGATGGACAGCAAGGGAATATCCAGATCTTTAATGAAGATGGAGAGATATTAACTAGTAATAGTTCGGTACCGAGAAGACAAGTAATCGTAGATAATTTGCCTAATGGTCAATACACCGTCACCGTAAATGGAGTCGAATGTCAACAAGTAGTATTGTCTACTCAAGTCACTCAACAACGTGCACTAGACGAAGATGAAGTAAGTGATGATCTGGCAGTTACGCTATTTCCAAATCCTGCTCAAGATTATATCCAAGTGCATTTGCCTAAGCTAGAAGGCCTAGCTGGAACCATCAAAGTTTACGATGCTTATGGACAAATGATTGCAGAATATGAGACCGATGCATTGCATGCTTATGAACGAATGGAGTTGAACAACGCTAGAAATGGTCTATACTTTATGACCATAGAAGCCAAAAACAAACGTCGAATCGGAAAACGGTTTGTGGTCGAAGATACCAAGTAGAAATAATGAAACTGTTCATTTAAAGTGTGTTAGCCGGCTAGGCTTCCTTTAGGATTAGAGGCGCGGGCGGCAAAATGACACACTTCAGGGAACAGTCCCAATAATCTACTTAGATTTTTAGAAAAACGGTCTGAAGCGCCTCAGCATTTCAGACCGTTTTTCTATTTAATTAGCATGTCTAAATGAACTAATTCACCCTTAAACTACGTATATTCCATTATTACAATAAGTTGATGTTCAATGCTTACCATTTCTCTGGAATTGCGTACCTTTGCATCTCGTTTTACACAAAAATTCATTAAATCATATAAATTATTTAGATATGCAAAATGTAGAATCTAACGTCCGTTACAAAGTAAAGGATATCTCTCTGGCAGATTGGGGTCGTAAAGAAATGGACCTTGCCGAAGCAGAAATGCCAGGTTTGATGGCACTTCGTGAGCAGTACGGTGAATCTAAGCCTCTAAAAGGTGCTAGAATTGCTGGATGTTTACATATGACCATTCAGACGGCTGTCCTTATCGAAACTTTAGTAGCTATGGGCGCTGAAGTTACTTGGTCTTCTTGTAACGTATTCTCTACGCAAGATCATGCAGCAGCAGCAATTGCAGCAGCAGGAATTCCTGTTTATGCTTGGAAAGGAATGACAGAAGAAGAATTCAATTGGTGTATCGAGCAGACGCTTAAAGCGTTTGACGGAGACAAGCCATTGAACATGATCTTGGACGATGGTGGTGATTTAACCAACATGGTTTTTGATGAATATCCTGAACTAGTAGCAGGTATCAAAGGATTGAGTGAAGAAACTACCACTGGTGTACACCGTCTTTACGAAAGAGAAAGAAACGGAACATTGGTACTTCCTGCAATCAACGTAAATGATTCAGTTACTAAATCTAAATTTGATAATAAATACGGTTGTAAAGAATCTTGTGTAGATGCGATTCGTCGTGCTACCGATGTCATGATCGCTGGTAAAGTAGCAGTTGTTGCTGGTTACGGTGATGTAGGAAAAGGTTCTGCTGCTTCTTTAGCTGGTGCTGGAGCACGCGTAATTGTTACAGAGATCGATCCTATTTGTGCACTTCAAGCAGCCATGGACGGATTCGCAGTAAAGAAGATGGAGAATGCATTGAAAGAAGCAAGCATCGTCGTTACCGCTACAGGTAACAAAGACATCATCAACGGAAAATATTTCGGAATGATGAATGATAAAACCATCGTTTGTAATATCGGTCACTTCGATAACGAAATCGACATGGCATGGTTAAACAAAACACATGGTGATAGCAAAGTAGAAATCAAGCCTCAAGTTGATAAATATACGATCGACGGAAAAGATATCATCATCCTAGCAGAAGGACGTTTGGTAAATCTTGGTTGTGCTACCGGTCACCCATCTTTTGTAATGTCTAACTCTTTTACCAACCAGTCTTTAGCACAGCTAGAACTTTGGGAAAATAGCGATAAATACGAAAATAAAGTATACATGCTTCCTAAGCACTTAGATGAAAAAGTAGCTCGTCTACACTTATCTAAGATCGGCGTAGAATTAGAAGAATTGTCTAAAGATCAAGCGGATTATATCGGCGTGAAACAAGAAGGACCATTCAAACCTGAATACTACCGTTACTAAGAGCTATTCGCCGTTAGCATTTAGCTATTGGCTTCTCTTTAACGCGTTTATAGAATATTAAAATCCCCGCACCGTTTTACGATGTGGGGATTTTTTTTGATTCCTTTTTTTAGAAAATCCATGGATGTCCGATCTCTCGTGTCGTAGGTCAACGTAGGTACAAGGCATGCCTTGTACCTACGTTGACCTACGACACGAGAGATCGGA
>CALKJE010000356.1 GCA_937995675.1 uncultured Saprospiraceae bacterium | reverse complement strand
TCTTCCATTTTCAGCCTCCCAGTCCCGGCAGTCCCGCCGGGAAGTAGCCTTTCTAACCCGCAAATGTCTACCACTCAGAACAAAAATAAACTTTTGCCACCAATTTATCCGAACCATTCCATATTTCCGGTGTAGAGAGGAAGTATAGGCAGATTTCATATGAGGAGAACATTCTATTCAATTTGGGTATTTTTCTTACCTTTGTGGCCTTAATTTCGGTTATCTCGTTATAGCTAAATAATATACAATCAATGAATTACAAAAAAATTAATAATATCACCGGCTGGGCAGTTTTTGCAATTGCTCTTATCGTCTATTATTTTTCTGCCGAAAGAGTAGGTAGTCTTTGGGATTGTGGTGAATTTATCACCGGAGCCTACAAACTTCAGGTAGTTCACCCACCGGGAGCACCAATCTTCCTATTAATTGGGCGAATGTTTACGTTCATTGCAGAAATTTTCTCTAGTAATCCAGAAGATATCTCCTTTGCGGTCAATATGCTTTCCGGTATTTGTAGTGCTTTTGCCGCCACTTTTGTTTGCTGGGTAACCACTATTTTAGGAAAATTAGTCCTAGTTGGTCGAGAAAATGATCCTACCGACAGCGAAACCATCGCATTGATGGGTGCAGGTGCCGTAGCAGGATTAACAACTGCATTTTGTACTTCTATCTGGTTCTCTGCGGTAGAAGGTGAAGTTTATGCCATGTCTACTTTCTTTACAGCACTTACGCTTTGGGCGGCCATCAAATGGTATAGTTTGCCCAACGAAGCAGAACATGACCGTTGGTTGGTATTCTCTGTTTATGCAGCAGGCCTTTCTATGGGAGTTCACCTTTTAAGTTTATTGACCTTCCCTGCTTTGGCCTTATTCTATTATTTTAAAAAATATAAAAACCATAACCTAGTAGGGATGGCCGCTGCTGCTGCAATCGGAATTGTATTCGTAGCAGCTATTCAAACGCTTGTCATTACGGGTATTCCAAAACTATGGAGTATGCTAGATTATATGATGGTAAATGGTTTGGGAATGCCTGTACACACCGGTTTGGTTCCACTCGTATTGATTTTATTTGGAGTCATCGTTGGTGGATTAAAATATGCACATAAAAAACAAAATGGTTTATTACAACAACTCTTTGTCGCTTTTGCACTCGTCGTAATGGCTTTTTCTACTATTGGAATCGTCGTAATTCGTGCCAACGCTAACACGCCGATTAACATGAATAATCCGAGCGATGCGATGCGACTATTGCCTTATCTAAATCGTGAACAATACGGAGAAAGACCTTTACTAAAAGGTCCTCACTTTAATGCGCCTATTGCTAAAGTCAATACCGAAGATCGACTCGGATTGGTGGATGGCAAATACGAAAATGTAGACCTAAAAGCCTCTTACGAATACAATAGCAGAGACGAAATGTTATTCCCACGAATGGGACATCAAGACGAAGCGAGAAAAGAACTTTATAAACGCTGGATGAATGGTAAAAAATCCGATCCAACGATGGGAGATAATATTGCCTTCTTTTTCCGATATCAAGTTCGCTGGATGTATTGGCGGTATTTTATGTGGAATTTCTCTGGCCGTCAAAACGGCGAACAAGGTTTCTATGATTGGGATAAAAAGAGTGGAAACTGGATCACAGGAATCAACTTTATTGATAACGGGATGCTTGGTCTTCCGACTACTGATAATATGCCCAACTCCATGGGAGCTTCCAACGAAGGTCGCAATGCCTATTTTATGTTGCCCTTCTTATTTGGATTATTAGGAATGTATTTCCACGCAAAAAATCGCAATAAAGATTTCTTAGCACTACTGACGCTGTTCATTATTACCGGACTCGGGATTATCGTATACTCCAACCAGCCTCCGAATGAACCTCGTGAACGAGATTATGTACTCGTCGGCTCGTTCTTTACTTATGCAATTTGGATTGGAATGGGTGTACTGGCATTGTTTAGTATATTACGTGATAGGATGTCGCAAACAGCAGCGGCAGGTGTAGCGGGTGCGGTCATTATGATTGCTCCATTATTGATGGGCTTTCAAAACTTTGACGATCATTCTCGTCGACATCATTCAGCAAGTCGAGATTATGCAAGTAATTTCCTCAACTCCTGCGAGCCCAATTCGATCATCTTTACTTATGGTGATAACGATACCTATCCACTTTGGTATGCACAAGAAGTAGAAGGAATTCGTACCGATGTTCGTGTGGTCAATTTAAGTTTGATTGCAGTAGATTGGTATATTGATCAGCTCCGTCGTAAGGTAAATGATTCTCCTGCGATTGATATGACGATTCCATCAAAAGCCTATAGAGGTAAAAAACGACAACAGCTGTTTTTCCTTTCTGCAGAGAATCCAGAAATGCCGCTTAAGCGTGCCGTTGAGTTTATGGGTAAAGACAATCCACGTGCGGTTCAAGGTCGAACACTGGAAAGTTTTGTTCCTACTCGAAAGTATTTTATTCCGGTCAACCAACAACAAGTTCTATCTAATGGTACCGTAAAACCAGAAGATGCCAGCAAGATTTCAGGTCGATTAGATTTCACTTTCCCACGTAGTAATTATATCCAAAAAGGAGAATTAGCTCTTCTTGATATTGTTGGGACTAATGCGTTCAAACGTCCTATTTATTTTGCGGTTACTTGTCGACCTTCTTCTCTTTTAGGCTTAGACAATTATCTTCAATTAGAAGGATTATCGTTACGTTTAGTACCGATCAATTCTAAAGGAGATAATCGTTATGGAATGGTTGGAAAAGGTCGAGTAAATACAGAGGCTTTCTATAAGCACTTCACGGAAGATTTCCGTTTTGGTAATTTTGACAATATGGATTTATTCGTAGATCGTAGTTATGGACCAAGTGTTCAGACGATGCAAGTTGGAGTGATGCGCGCCAGTGAAGCGATGATCAACGAAGGTAAAAAGGAACAGGCGATACAGCTAGTAGATACTTATTTTAAGAAGTTTCCGCACATGAATTTCACCTTTGATCGTTATACCATGTTCTTATTACAGAATATGATTCAAGCAGGTGGTTACCAACAAGCAAAACCATATATCGAAACCTTAGCAGCAGAAACTGCTGAACGTCTTGAGTACTATATGTACAATATGGATCCAGATATGATTAGAAAAGGATTTAGTGATGACTTTAATACTTATCGAGGCATTATGGAAGAATTAAAACGAATTGTCGCAAGCCAAAAAGATACGGCCTTAATTGACAAATTCGATGGTATGTTTAGCAAATTTTCAGCGTCTAAAGTTCCTAACTAAATGAAAGAAAAATCAATTGTCATCGGCGGTGATCACGCTGGTTTTACTTATAAAGCCAGTATTATTAAAATGCTGGAAGAAATGGGTTATACCGTAAAAGATGTAGGAACTCATTCTACCGATTCTGTGGACTATCCAGACTTTGCTCATCCACTAGCAAAATGGATCGAAGAAGGTAAAGCGCCTTTAGGAATTACGCTTTGTGGTAGTGGTAATGGAATTGCAATCGCAGCCAATAAACATGCAGATATCCGAGCAGCGCTTTGCTGGACGGAAGAACTAGCAGCATTAGCTCGACAACATAATAACGCCAATGTACTGTCAATTCCTGCTCGCTTTGTCACCAAACAATTGGCTTTACGAATGGTTAAAACTTTTTTAGATACCGACTTTGAAGGTGGACGACATGCTCGTCGAGTTGATAAAATTCCACTTTAGTTTTTTAATTAATAATGTGATAATGAAAAATTAATAATGGCTGTATACCGAAGAAGGTATGGCACTTTTTACATGTTGCTTATTTCATTACATTAAGTCTATATTACAAAAATATTTTCTCAACTATGATGGTCGGGAAAATATTTTTGTTTATTAGTATCTTTACTATGAAGCTGTTTAAGAATGTTCATAAAAGGTGAGGGTAAGTGCTTGTTTGTCAAGACGATACAAATTTTGAGGTTCGTAGCCTTAGCTACGGTGCCGATAAATTTGTGAAATGACCGAATGAACCCGCAAGGTGATGCACGACAGTGCATCAAATGAGGGAACCGCGAATGCGGATGTGTGGCCGCAATCAATGACTTAACCGTAACCATTGTGCTTCATTTTTAAACAGCTTCTACCCTAAAATACTAATTACTACTACACCCTACTTTGAAGCTGTTTAAAAATTTAAAAATAATGATCCGTTTATTACTTTCTACTTTATTGATAACCTTTGGCTGGAATCTCTTATTGGCACAAGGTCAGGCTACTAAAAAACCTAGTAAGGTCGAAGCCTTGGCAGCTACGATTACCAAAGAAGATATGCGTCGCCATCTGACGATTATTGCGTCGGATGAATTTGAAGGTCGTGAAACAGGAACGCCTGGCAACGATCTTGCAGCTCAATATCTAGCCAATCAGTTTATCGGAATGGGATTACCAAAAGTTGGTGATGATAATTCTTATTTTCAGAATGTCACCTTTACTTGGAATTCTTGGAGAGATCTAAAAATGAATATCAACGGTCAAGCCTTTCGACACAAAAAAGACTTTATTAGTTTTCCTACTCGTAATAGTGATTTACCAAATCTAACGACAGACGAAATATTGTTTTTAGGATATGGGATTGATGATGAACAATACAGTGATTACAAAGGGGTGGATGTTACTGGAAAGGTCTTATTAATTTATAATAATGAGCCACTAAAAAAGAATGGTAAATCTCGACTTACGGGTTCTAAAGAATTATCTGAATGGTCTACTGATTGGTCTAAAAAACTTCGTACCGCTCACCAAAAAGGCGCCAAAGCGGTATTGATTATTGATCATGAAATTAAAAAAATGTTGACCGAATCGCTTAAATTTTTAATTGGGTCACAGATTACATTGGGTCAGATGGATGATCCAAAAACCAACTTTGCGAATAGTGCTTTTATCTCTACAGATATGGCAAAAGAAATTATGGGCAGTAAATACAAGAAAGTAATTAAAGCGCGTAAAAAAATTCAAAAAAGAGGAAAAGCAAAAAACGTTTCGTTGCCTGTAAAACTAATTCTCAATCAAGGAAAAGACGAAAGAAAATTAATCGGTCGTAACGTACTCGGGTATATCGAAGGAAGTGATCCTGTCTTAAAAAAAGAGATTGTCGTCGTTTCCGCACACTACGATCACCTCGGAAAACAAGGACCGGTTATTTATAACGGAGCAGATGATAATGGTTCTGGAACGACCACTGTGCTGGAAGTTGCTGAAGCCATGTCCATCGCCAAAAGAAACGGAGAAGGACCAAAACGAAGTATCTTAGTTCTAATGATGACGGGAGAAGAAAAAGGATTATTGGGTTCTAAATATTATGCAGAACGTCCTATTTTTCCTTTAGAAAATACCATCGCTGATGTTAACGTAGACATGGTCGGTCGTGTGGATGATCGATATAAGGAAACACCCAACTATATTTATGTCATTGGTTCTGATCGACTCAGCTCTGAGTTACATGAGATCAACGAAGAGATGAACGAACAATACACGAACTTAAAACTCGACTATACTTATAACGCAGAAGATGATCCGAATCGCTACTACTACCGATCTGATCATTATAATTTTGCAGAGAAAGGAATTCCAGCTATTTTTTATTTTAATGGTACCCATGATGATTATCACCGTCCAAGTGATACAGTAGAAAAAATTAATTTTGAAAAAATGGAAAAAATCGGAAGATTGGTTTTTTACACGGCTTGGGAATTAGCGAATCGAACGGAGCGGATTAAGGTCGATGTTCTGGATTGATTTGTTAAGTCGTAAGATTTTCCCTTTCGAACAACAAGGCAAAAAATCGTGAAATCTCCCCTCGGGGTCGGGGTAAAATTTTACGATTTTTTGCCGAACCTTCCTTAAACGCAAAAAACCTGTTCCGGAATATATCC
>CALKJE010000355.1 GCA_937995675.1 uncultured Saprospiraceae bacterium | reverse complement strand
AAGCCCAGATTTCTGCTTGATGGGGTTACGGACGGCATCTATATTGCTTATATCGCAGCCGCGACAGATTGTACCGTCGACAAAGATGCCCTGGAATACAAGGTAGACTTAAAATTTAATTTTACCTATCAGGATACAATGGGCAATTTTTTCAATTGTAGTCAGGTAACTACCCCCGATCGTACTTATAATACCACCATAAAAACACCGGCGATTAACTGGCAATTTGCTAACGATATGAACATCAACCGTATCGGTTCTGAGCAATGCTTTAACGTACGACTTACCCAGGACGGGCTTGGTGCCTACCTGGAGGATTTTTACCTTGAACTGCAAAATATTGACTTATCAGGAAGTTTAAACCTAAATAGCGTAGCAGTCAACGGTACGCCTATCACTTACGATTATGATAATACCAACAAAATAATCCGTACGGATATTGGAGGGAGTTATTTTAATGGAAATACTTTTGCTAATCCTGCAGATACGTTGTTTAATAGTGGTGAACGCATCCAGGTGACTTACTGCTGGCAAACCGATGAATGTCCAAACCCCAGCAGCTTTCCGCTAAAATACGTTGCGGGTTGGGGGTGTTACGGCGAAACGTGTGATGAGATCGAGAGAGACAGGGGGCTCACCATTCAACCAACTGCAAGACCCGAACCAATTGCGATTGACACAATTTTCAGTACGCCCGAAATGTGTGGAAACCCAGGTACCATAGGGTTAACAATCTACAGCGATCAGAGCGATCCGCTTTCCGGTCGTTTTACGGATATGAAAATAGGCTTCGAAACTTGTAATAAACCTTCTCTCGAAATCGCTGAAATTAGAGTAGGAGGAACTCCAATTGGTTTAGGTGCATATACCTGGATTAATGATGATTTGGTGATCGATTTTACCAATTTATCTGTTGATGTAGATGGAGCAGAAGGATTAAGTGATATAGATGGTGATGGCTTTTTTGACGATCTTGCTGGAGGAGATACCTTAAAGGTAGAAATAGACATGGCCTATAGTTGCACCACACCACCTGATCCAGGGTCTATTGCTTGTGGTGTTATCAACTGTGATTTTGCACAGTTTTTTGTGGACGCAAAAAGAGATTGTGGACAATCTTTTAAATTTTTTCCCACGATCAATGGTTTTGAAATTGTAGATGGAGCTACTTTTAGTTCTACGAATGCTTCCGTTGTTAGTAGTTCTTTTACAGGAATAAATTTTGGATCTACAGGTACTTCTGGTGCTAAAACACAGACAGTAGAAATGTGCTATGTACACGAACAGCGAGGGGTAACTCCTTGTGCTGCCGGAAATTCTAATGTCGCTTTACAAGTCTTTTTTGATGGAAATGGCGGAATCACGCACGATTTAGAAGTTGAGAATCCTGCTGCTATTGAGATTAGCGTTAATGGTACTCCTACTATTACTGGAGCACCTATTACTTGGGATAGTATTGGGCCAGGGCAGCGAATGTTGACGATTGATGCTGGCTTAGTCTCTATCGGTGATACCATTTGTTATAGTTATGAATTAACAGTAGATACATTTTTATGTTCACCTAATATTTATACAACAGGGACACATCAGATTGTTGAAACTTGTAGCCAAGGAGGGTGCACCTGTGAGGCAATAAAAGCTTGTGAATCAATACTTTTCCGTTCTAATCCCAATAATACAGGTTGTAGTTGTGTACTCCGGGGTGGTGTTTCTGATGTGTATCGAGAATCTGTTGGATATACAGATGCTAGTATGACAACGAAAATTGATCCTCAGTCTATTACAGGGGCAGATCGTAATCGTTACTTGCCCGGTGATACGATTATGTACGAAGCCTATTACTCTATACTTAGTCCGGATGCCTTCACTGACATCTACGAATGGGGGATAGGATTCAGAGTAATTCCATTTAGTAGTGGAAATGCTGCGTTATCTGAACTGATTATAGATGCTCGTAAAACGGAGTTAATGTCTTTTTCCGTAAAAAAGGTTGGTTCTTCTTCGCGTACTGAAATAGATTTTTCTGATTTACCTGCCTGTGTGGAAGATGGTAATAGATCTACATCTGTCAATGGAATGACTTTATTTATGGGGAAAACTCCTTATGATAGTTATGCTACCAATCATTTTCAAGAATATAACAATACAAATTCTGGCTATGATTTTTATGATAATGCTAGAATTTATATTCAAATTCGTAATCAAAATAAACTACAAGAGTGTCGGGGCATAGATTATAGTTCGTGGAATGATCTTGGAAATTGCTGGGACGAATTTAACGCCAAATATGGTTTTCAGGTAGGGGATTCTCTGTTTATGCGCGTAAGACTTCCATTGATTAAAAATCCAATGCATGAAGCAGAAGGTGGAGCATTTCAGGCTACTCGAGTTTATCAGGATCTTTGGGCAACTACCTTGGATGAATTTGATTCTGATTGCCTAGTGGGACAGTCTATTTGTCGCGAGAACTTCCCAATTGAAACTTACTGCCCTGGAGATATCTCGGTTCGTACAGATTTGGAAATTGATGACTGTGGTGGAACCGCTAAGCATGTATTTAAAGTAGACAATCCTACTCCTTTATCTTGGTACACCAATGAATATCGGCCTTATTTTAGAATGAAGGATACAGATATTGAAATCTATTCACCTTTAATGTATTGTGGAAATGCAGAAATAAATACTCCAGGAGGAAATACCTATCCACTAGAAATACAAAGTACAAATAATCACGATTGCTTTGTAGTGAATGGAGATGAATATTGTACCGTATCAGGTGGTAGTCCGGGAACGATAACCTTTAACCCTTTAACGGATAATTATCCCGGTCTTGGTGTTGGGCTTAACGGTTTTACCGATTCTATGACGATAACCTATGACTATTGCCTGGTTTGTCCAGCAGATATAAATGGTATAAATGATTATAAAATAACTTATGATTACCAATATCCTTACGATCCACCTTCTAATCCAAATGATTACCGTTGTAACTTTACTGTCTCAACTGGAGCAAACAACGAACTGGACTCCTGTCTAGTAATTGGAAATAATGTAAGTTATTATAACTACTTCAATCAAGATCTACTTGTCCTGAAAGATGACAATGAATCTTCAGATGCCACTGTCACCGATAATCGACAAGGATTTCCACCACTAACTCCAGCCATTGATCGAAATGTAATCTCGAGTCAGAATCCAGGAACGAGTGAAGAAATAAATTTATACACCGTCTGTGCAGGGAACGCGCCTGCGCTGACACATATGGGAGTACTCACAACAATTACCGTTAATAATAGTGTTAGTCTGGTAAACGTATACGATGGAACACTCACCCCACTTACCTATCAATTTGTTTCCAGTGACGGTGAAAGTAATACATATAGTGTAAGCTTACCTGATTTACTCCCTGGTCAGTGTCAGGAAATTAATGTAGGAACTAGACTGCTGTTCTGTCCTGTACCACCTCAACGACCTGCTGAAATTTGTATCGGTACTTCTTCTGGTTGTATGGATCCTGATGTCCAAGCGGTAGTACTAGGAAACACCACGGCTTGTACGAGTAATAATATTTGTTATCGTTATACAGTTGGTACACCTGAGATTCAATCTACTTTTATCCAGCCTACTGGAAGCTTTGATCTTTGTGATACGGTCACAATGTTTGTTTTAATAAAAAATGTAAAAGAGGTACTAGTAACTGACCTTCAACTTCTATGGGAATTACCATTGGTTGGTACCGAGGTGGTTACTGGTAGCTTTGAGTCTGCTTATCCTCATAATGGAGTCAGTGGTGCTCCGTTTACGAGTATTCCTGATCCAGCTATTAATGGCAACCAATTATCTTACACAGAAGATGCAGTCTTTAGTCCTTCCATCCATGCCAATGGTTTACCTGGAGTTAATTCTTCCTTAGATTCTAATCAAATAGTTGTACGATTTAAGGTACTTTCTGTATGTGATGAATTTATTTCTGGATCAACTGCATTTTTTGAAGCTATTGGGAAAGACCCTTGTAGCCCAAATACAATCTCTTCAGGTGAGGTAAATAGTGAGCAGATTATTATCAATGGTGCTGAGCCTATCAACCATGCTCAAATCTTAACCTCAGCAAAACCAACCAATGTCTATTGTGGTGGCTTAACAAACGAGTTTACCATCACAGGACAAAATATTTCGGAAGTAGAATCTGGAGATTATGTCCAGATATGCCTAACCTTTCCTCCTGAATTACCTTACCGTACGGGCTCTCTGGCCTACGCGATACCTGCTGGACAATCTACGGGACCGGTAATTGAAACAATGATTGGAGATCAAACTCAAATTTGCTTTGATGGTATTCCTAACCTTCCAATAGGTGGACAATTTACCCTAAAGTTAGAGGCCTCTATGGATGAGCTTTCAGGATGTGGAGATGTAGATCTCTTAGTAGATATTAAAGATAGAGTAGAAGATGAAACTTGTGTTCGTGATGGTTCAATTTGTGATGTTTGGGTACAGTCTTCTGTTAATAATCGGTTTAGTGTTGATCTAAAAGCACCAATTGAAACAGCAGATTTACAAATAACTAGACAATGCACAGGAGTAGAAGATCCAGTTACTATTTGCTATGATGCTACCTTTGTTAATCCTGGACCAAACTATATTGGAGACATTACAGTAGAGCTTTTTGATGATTTATTAGCTAATGGATTCTTGGATTATTATGATCCTTTCCTGGCTTCCGATACTTTTCCTACTCAGTTTATTGCTAGTATGGATACACTTATTTTATCGGGTTGCTTTGACGTACAAGAAATCAATGCTTGTCCAATTTTAATAAAATCTACTTATGAAACGACTTGTCAATGTGACGAGGAAGTTACCCCTTTCTTTGCCATCTCTCCAGCTTTTGTTGCTGAAATTCCTACAACCAATACCTTATGCTCAGGTGAAGAAATTGGGGTAGAATTTTGTGGAGATTATACCTTCAATTTTGACGCAACAGAAGGCTATATGAGAATAGTGGGCGATAGTGCCTATTTTGGTGTACTACCTGGTATCACGGATGCGGTTAGTTTTATTGTAACGGGTTCTACAGGAGAATGCGTCAGTACGGATATATTTTCTATTCGACGATTAGAAGATCCTTTCCCATTGTCTATTCAAGATACAATGGCTTGTACGGATCAACCTAAATATCTTCAACTAGAGTTTCCTCCTCAATATGAAGATGATGCTGTAATTACTTGGACTCCTTCTACGTATTTGAGTGACCCTACCATTTCTGATCCGATATTTACGGCTCCTGCTGCTGGAAATTATGGATACCGTCTCACCTTAGCTTTCGGTGAAGAATGTGCTATTACCGATAGTATAACGATCGTTGTTGATCCAATCGATCCATTAACTATTGCTGGAGAAGATATTTTCTGTCGTGGTTATCAACCTGCGACCATTTCTACTGATCCAGGATTTAATAATTATGAATGGTATAAAATTGGTGGTACTTTCGAAATTATTCAGGCAGTTACTGGAATGAGTAACTCTTGGACCGGACCATTTTCTCCAGGACAATATCTTGCTAAAGGATATACTACGGCTCCAGATGCTTGTCCTGCTGTTAGTCCACTTTGGACGGTAGTGGATGAGGAATGTTTAGACATTGAAGTCAATAAAACAATTTGTAATATTCCTGCTATCCCTGAATTAGGAGATACGGTTACTTATTGCATAGAAATTTGTAATATTAACAGCCCCAACGATGGACTCATCTATCTTGCTGATAATTTAATCGTTGAGGATACCTGGCCAAATGGAGTTACTTTTCTTGGTTACACTGCCACAAAAGGCACTTATACTCCAACCTTACCGAACGGCTCTTGGGCAATACCCGAAATGAATTCTGGTGATTGCGAAACTTTGGAAATCATGGGGCGCATCGATCAAGATGGTCTAATTGAAAACCTCGTTCAACTTAACCAAGTGGATAAAACGGATATTGATTCTACTCCTGATAATGAAGATGGTGATCAAAGTGAAGATGAAGAAGCATTAGCCTCATTCTCTGTAATCTTAGCTTCTATTGGTGATCAAGTTTGGATTGATGCAGATATGGATGGTATCTTCGACTCAGGAGAAACTGGTGTCGAAAATGTACAGGTTGTTCTTTACAATATTGATGGAAGTCCTCGTGATACAGCCTACACAAATAGTAGTGGTATCTATCAATTTGTTAATATTCCAACAGGGGATTATTATTTAGAATTTGATCAAACCACCTCAGCTACACCTGGTGCAGAAGATTACCCTTTTACGCTTGCTGCTCAAGGTGACGGAACAAACGATAGTGAAGCCAATGCGGCTGGATTAACTCCCGTCTTTTCTTTTGACGCCACCACCGGTGATGACCTCACGCACGATGCTGGTCTAATCCCAGTTGCAGATATCGGAAATTTTGTTTGGATAGATACAGATATGGATGGAATCCAAGATCCGGGCGAAGCACCAGTTGCCAACGTTGGAGTTACATTATATGACAGCGCTACAGGTACGGCCATTGCCACCGTATTTACGGATGTAAATGGTGAATATATATTTGAAAATATTCCAGCGGGTAATTATTACTTAGAATTTGATCCAACAACTTCTCCTGGTGGACAAGCTTATGAGTTTACTACATCAAATACGGGAGATGGTACGAATGACAGTGATCCGGACGGGACTGGTCAGACGATGCCGTTTATGTTTGATCCATTAAATGGAGATGATTTGACACACGATGCTGGATTGATTCCAGTAGCAAATATTGGAAATTTTGTTTGGACTGATCTAGATATGGATGGAATTCAGGATCCGGGCGAAGCTGGGTTGGATTCGGTGTTAGTCGTATTATACGATGGTAACAGCGGCAATCCAATTGATAGTATGTGGACAGATGCGAGCGGAATGTACTTATTTGAAGATGTACCAGCGGGCGATTATTTTGTCGGCTTTGAGCCCAATGCTTCTTTTGGAAATATGAATAATACATTCTCTCCACAAAATACAGGAAATGGATCAAATGATAGTGATGCGGATGCTAGTGGATTTACGACAGTTTTTACTTTTGATCCACAAAATGGAGATGATCTATCGATCGATGCAGGAGTTAGTCCGGTAGCAAATATTGGAGACTTAGTGTTTATAGATAGCGATGGAGATGGTCAACAAGATATAGGTGAGCCAGGTGTTGCGGGCGTTACGGTTAATTTGTTAGATGCAAGTGGCAATATAATAGCGACGACGACTACGGATGCTAACGGAAATTATTTATTTACCAATGTACCATCAGGAACGTATAGCATTGCTTTTGATCCAACGACGGCTCCTGGCACGACGGAGTACGATTTTACCACGAGTAATAGTGGTAACGACGCAACAGATAGTGATGCTCAATCCAATGGAGAAACTTTACCATTTGTGTTTGATGCGAGTGCAGGAGATGATCTAACCATTGATGCGGGATTAATTCCAACAGCCGACATCGGAAATTTTGTGTGGATTGATGCAGACGGAGATGGACTCCAAGATCCATCAGAAACGGGTGTAAGTGGAGTTACCGTAAACCTATTGGATGCCGGTGGAAATATCATAGCGACGACGACAACAGATGCGAACGGAGAATATGTATTTGCAGATGTACCAGCGGGAATGTATAGTATTGGATTTGATACGAGTACAGCAGCAGGTGATTATAACTTTAGTCCAGCCGGAGCTGGAGATGGAACAAATGATAGTGAAGCAGATCCTCTAACAGGAATCACCCCACAATTTGCGTTTGATCCCTTGTTAGGAAATGACGATACGCATGATACAGGTTTAGTACCGACGGCAGATATTGGAAATTTTGTGTGGATAGATACAGATATGGATGGAATCCAAGATGCTGGAGAAGTAGGACTAGATTCAGTATTAGTTGTGTTATACGCTTCTGATGGCACACCACTAGATAGTGCATGGACAGATGTGAGTGGCATGTATTTATTTGAAGATGTCACGGTAGGAGATTATTATGTAGGCTTTGAGCCGAAT
>CALKJE010000354.1 GCA_937995675.1 uncultured Saprospiraceae bacterium | reverse complement strand
GGTGATATCATTGCTTTACCAGATAGTCGGGTTGGATATATTTTTAATAATGGCTCTGTCACCGTTACCGATGGTAGTATGATGATTGATGTATCTACCATTTGTGCTTCTCCTACTAGTCCGGTAGAAGGTGGTTTCAATTTTTCGGTACTTGATGGTACCGCTCCTTATGATTACACTTATGAACAAGTAGGAATGCCGATGAATAATGGCTCAGGAACGTTATTGATGGATGGAGATATAGCTGCTATTACCATGTTGCCTCCTGGCGATTATACGATTACGGTGACAGATGATCTAGGTCTTATGACGTCGACAACTATAACGATTCAGCAGACAATGAATAATTTTGGTGCGCAATTAGATGAAATGAATCCAACTTGTGCTACCAATACAGACGGTAGTGTTACCGTCAATATATTTGGAGGAATTGCACCCTATACTGTAATCTGGAGCAATGGGGTGACCAATATGAATGTTGTAGGCTCAGATATGATTGGTGGTCTACCCGTTGGGAATTACTCCGCTACCATTATTGACGCTAATGGTTGTCAATTTGGCCCTTCTCAAACTTCCCTAATTGTAAGTGCCGTTTCAGTAGACTCCATCTCACTTCAACATGTAACTTGTATTGGAGGAGGAATGGATGGAAATATTACGGTAGCTGGTGCTGGAGGTACTGGACCTTATAGTTTTTTATGGAATGATCCTGCGGGAACAACTATTGCTAGTGTTGCTGGATTGTCTCCAGGAAATTATTGTGTTACCGTTAGTGATGTGAATACGTGTCCAGACGTAAAATGCTTTGATATTTTAGCACCGAGTGAACCAACTATCGATGGTTTTGATGAGACACCAATTGAGTGTCCTAATGATATGACTGGAGCCTTGACGGTTAATGTTACACCAGGTAATGCAGCCATTGGTAATATTGCTTGGAGTACAGGAGATACTGGCCCAACCATTACAGATCTCGCACCGGGAGAATACAAAGTAACTGTTACTGCCGTTGATGGATGTGTAGATTCTAGTATGGTAAGTCTTACTACGCCAGATGAGATTTCAGTGGTGATCGATGAGATGACTCCAACCTGTCCAGGAGATACGGATGGTAGAATTAGTTTAACCATCACTGGAGCAACCATGCCTTATTCTATTACTTGGGATGATGGTAGTAATTCAAATCCTCGATTCGCTTTAGCTTGTGATTCCTCTTATTTTGTGACGATAACGGGAGCCAATGGTTGTGATACCCTCAGAGAGGAAATCTTTTTAGATTGTCCTCCAGAAATTCAAGTAGTCTTCTCACAAGAGATGGGAGTAAGTTGTTTCAATGGTGATTGTGATGGCCAAGCCTTAGTGACTGCTTCTGGTGGGACTACTGGAGCAAACGTTTATAATTATACGTGGGCGAATGGAGAAAATGCAATGGAAATGGTAAACAGTAGTGCCACTCAACTTTGTCGAGGTTGGAACCTAGTAACTGTTAGTGATAATGTACTGGGTAATAATGGCTGTTTTGTAGTAGACTCTGTTTTTATTGACTCTCCTAGTGAGATTACCTTACCCTTGGCGAACATTGATATTGAAAATGCTAGCTGTCTAGGTGATAGTGATGGAATGATTACCATTGCAGCATCTGGTGGTACACCTGGTTATAATTATATCTGGGGAGATGGTACGACAGGACCAACCAATGGAGGATTACCAGCTGGACAATACGATGTAACCATCATAGATGCAAACTTATGTGAAGAGCCTAAAAATATAACGGTTGGTGAACCAGCCCTATTTGAAATTATGGTAGACACTGCACAATTACAAGAAGTGCTTTGTCCTAGTGATAGTACGGGCGTAATTGTTGTTTTCCCAACTGGAGGAAATGCAGGAATTGTGGATTACCAATGGACCGATAATGTTTCTACCAGTTCGGTAGGTGTTAATTTAAAAGCAGGAACTTATTCTATTACCGCAACAGATCCGAAGGGTTGTACGGATGATATCTTAGTGACATTGGACGAACCGGATCCAATCGTATTTGATATAGCGGATATTGTAGAACCAGCATGTTTTGGCTTCCAAACGGTCGTAACGATTGATACCGCTTTTGGTGGTAATGGTCCGCTTTATGAATTCTCTGTTAACAACGGACCTAAGCGACCGATTCAATCTGCGATACCAGTACTTGGTGGACAGTCCGCGTTGATCACCGTATTTGACCGATCTAGTTGTCGAGCAGAAGAAGAAATTATTATTAATCAGCCGGCTCAAATTGTCGTAGACCTAGGAGAAGATATTGAAATTCAATTAGGTGAAGAAGCAGAAATTGATCCTTTCATTGGTTCTATTTTGCCGATAGATTCAATCGTATGGCAACCATTAGCGGATCTAGTTTGTATGGATAGTACTTTCTGTTTAGATGTTACGGTTGCTCCGCTAGAATCCCAAACCTATGCTTTGACTGTTTTTGATTCAAACGGTTGTAGTGCAACGGATGATATTTTAGTAGAGATTGATAAAAATCGTAACGTATTTATTCCTAATGCTTTTTCTCCAAATGGAGATGGTAATAACGATTTCTTTAAACCTTACGTTGGACCTGGTGTAGAAAACATCAACTTTATGCGGGTATTTGACCGTTGGGGTGAGGTGCTTTATTCTAGAGACAATACCATTGTCAATAAATATCTACCAGATGATTTAGATCAGTCTGGATGGGATGGTACCTTGAATGGTAAACGAATGAATCCTGGTGTGTATGTTTATATTATGCAGGTTCAATTTGTAGATGGAACGGTATTATTGTATCGTGGAGATGTGACGTTATTGTATTAGAGAATGAGGAAATTTTCATTTAACTATGTCTAGTAGTTAACTCATCTAAACCACTTACATAATTATTTGTAGTGATAATAATTATGTAAATTGGTTGATTAGTTAATTGGTCACGCATTGCGCAATGCTAATATGACAAAGACAATAGGAAGTTATTGAATACTATCGAAATAGAAGTTAATTAAAAAAAATCCCCTGATCATTTATTGATCAGGGGATTTTTTATTTCGCAAAGTTAAAGGAAGGCGTTAGCCAAAACCCTATTATTTAGTTTCTTTTTATTCCTCCACTTGATTTCGTCTCTCCGAAAAAAT
>CALKJE010000353.1 GCA_937995675.1 uncultured Saprospiraceae bacterium | reverse complement strand
GACCTGCTTTTAGGGTTAGGGAAGTTGTTTCAAACTTACCAGGTACTTGTGTCAATTTGATACTTTTGATTTCATTACTTACCGTTAGAGGGTATTTTTCAGTTGGGTTTAGTGGGCAGAAATATTCGTAATCCCCTGCTTGTAGATTTACGACACTGGTCAAAGAAGACTTTCCGTTTGCTACAGGTGCACTTACGTAAGCAGCTTTGATATGGTTGGCTGGTTCGTACTTTCCTTTTGGTACGAGTACAAAACCAACTTCGTGATCAACGCCATCGTTTGCGATCTCAAATTGATACTGACCTTCTTTTACGGTCAATGCTTCTGTGGTAAATTTACCAGGAACTTGCGTCAACTTGATACTTTCTGGTGCGTTCACCGTAAGTGCATATTTACGAGTAGGGTTTAGTGGACAAAAATATTCATAGTCTCCTGCTTTTAGCGAAACCACGTTGGTCATAGAACTTTTGTTCGTTCCAGCCGGCGCTTTCACATAAGCTTCTTTGATATGATTAGCTTGATCGTATTTTCCTTTTGGTACCAATACAAATCCTACTTCATGGTCCACACCTACGTTGGCGATTTCAAATTGGTAATCTCCTTCTGCTAAGGTAAGATTCTGAATGACAAATGCACCCGGTGTTTGTTCCAACTTGACGTTGTGTACTTGAGCCGAAGCGGAAGAAAAAGAAAGAAGGATTAAAATAGCGCTTAGCGCGGTCATTAGTATATTTTTCATGACTAAAAGATTTAAATTATTGAAAAAATAGAGATTGTTTGTTTTCTCTTTTGCTACTACAAAGATGCGGGAGATAAGAAGGTTTTTATAGGTAGATTTTTCCTTTTGGTAGGCAGATTTTTCCCTTAGTGGAAAAAGGAGAAAAAAATAGTCGGAAATAGGCAGGATTAAATTAAAATTCAAGGGCGAATTCAAGCGCAAAAGCAAAAGCAAAAGCAAAAGCAAAAGCAAAAGCAAAATTAAGCGTAAGTGCAAGCAGTGCAGGTACAACGTTTAAGGGGAAGATTGGTGGTTAGAGGTAGAATGATTTTAGGCAGAAGAAATAGAGAGGCTGGGATTAAATATCTGGAAGATGGTGGTTGTTAGGTGATTGATTGGATATTTAGAAACGATCTCAGGCCTATTTTCTGAACTTGATTGGGAAGAGATCGCAGTATTTGTTGAAAGTCCAAAACTGACATCTTTCAATTACTAAAATCTGCTTCATTTTGAAGAACTTTCACGTCAAGGGAAATTTGACATTGTTATTGCGGTTGAAATTGAAAAGGACACGGAGGTTATAATCTGACTTACGATTAAAGAGTGAATACTTTAGAATGATCTCAGCGAGATCAAAGTATGTTAGCCGAGGTACGAAGCGTTGCGTTCGATCTCAGCGAGATCGCAGTATTTTACCTGAGAGCAAAAGTAAATTCAAGAACAAAATCAAAAAAATTAAAAAGGAGCTTTCTGTCGTTCTGCTCTAAAAGCCATGGGGCTGACGCCTTCGTTATTTTTAAAAAACTTAGAAAAATGTCCTGCATCTTTATATCCCAAGATATTGGCGATTTCTTCATTTGTTTTATCAGAATATAGAAATAATCTTTTTGCCTCTAAAAGAATTCGTTCATTGATGATGGTCAAGGGAGATTTTTCCCCGTATTTTTTAAAGAGGTTGGAAAGTGTTTTGGGGGATTTGAATAATAGGTCCGCATAATCTTTGACCTGATGTAGTTTTTGAAAATGTTCTTCGACCAGTAAATTATATTTTCGGATAATGTCGACTTGGGTTTTGGGAAGGTTTGGTTCTGGCAATTTCTCTCTGACCATTCGAGTGGCTACGATAAGCAATCGTTTTAATAGGGTTCTAAGCATTTCGCCCTGAATATGATCTTTGATGCTAAATTCTTCTTCAAAGAAATCAAAAATCATGTTGAATAATTTTTTCTCTTTTTCTTTTAAAGAAACAATCTGTGGCTGAGAGGATCCAAAAAACAAAAGCCCATTACAAGATACTTGATCATCGTGGGTTTTAATACAGAAAAACTCTTTATTAAAAACAAAAGAAATAATCCCTTTTAACGACGTATCCATTTGGATAACATTCATTGGCGTACAAAAAATTACTTGATCTTTTTCGAGGTGTACCTCGTAGCCGTCAATAGTAATTGTGGCCGCACTTTCTCGGCACCAAACTATTTTAAATAAGCCTTTTTTGTCCAATAATTCTAAGGATGGCTGACAAGCAAAGTCTGTTAAAATAAACAGATCTCCATCCTTAAAAGTCGTGTATTCTAATTTCATAAGAATTCTAACATCATTTTTTTAATTAAGGTTTTAAAGATTCGGAAAAAAATGTTGGATTGTCGTGGAACAAAAGCAAGAAGTGATTGGGAAAGTGAAAATATGCTTGATTATCAAGTAGTTAAGATGTTTTAATGGTAGTATTTGTTTATATGTAAATGTAACTTATTGATTTTCAATATATTTAAAGATTCGTTTTTTATATCATATAAAATGCCAACTAAGCGTCATTTGCAATTTTATTTATTAAAAATAATTTGTATATATGTAACTATTATTTTATCTTTATAATGAAACACTATCAAAATAGTTACGTTCGCGTGACTTTTTACCCTTAATCATTGACATTATGAATGCAATATATAAGGAGCAGAATGCTTACAATTTACGAATGCTTGAAATCTTTAATTTCAACACTGGAAAAATAGAACAAGCAGATTCTTGGCTTAGTCAAGACAACGAAACCATTATCAAATTAAGATATGCGCTAAGAGCTAATAAGAAAGCGTATGGCTGTCCCAGTTGTAAAACCGGGGTAGAACTTAAAAAAGGTAAGGATGGAAATTTCTTCTTTCAACACAACCAAAGAGAAGAAGGAGTGAAGTGCGCTTTGATTGATAAATTGAGTTATACGGAACAACGGATTCAGTTATACAATGCCTCCAAAGAAGCGGAGGAGCATGAAAAATTGAAACGTTTTATTTACGATCATTTAAAAATGGATCCCAAAATAATTGGCGCACCAGAAATAGAAAAGATCGTAAAAGGAAAAAAGGTATTATCTACTTGGAAACGTCCCGATGTTAGTTGCAATTATAACCACCAAGACATGGTATTTGAGATTCAAAATTCGAATACAGGATTAAGTGATATTGTAGCCAGAGATAGTTTCTATAAAAAAGAACAAGTCGCGATCGTTTGGGTATTCAACCAATTTGATCCATTATCATCAGACGTCAAATTGACGCAAGCTGATATTATATATAACAATCCAGAAGTCAACGCCTTCGTGCTTGACCAAGCGGCCATGGAGGCATCCAAGGTGGCCAACAGATTATTCCTTACCTGTCATTATCGAGTTCCTCAGGTTAATTTTGACAAAATGACGATTGAAATTTCTTGGGAGAGCAGCTTAGTTGCTTTGGAAGATCTTCATATTGATGCAGAAACATTTAAGCCTTACGTTTTTCCATTTTATAGAAAATTAAATGAAGCCAAACAAGAGTTGGCAGCACAAATCCAATACGAAGGAAAACGAATTGAAAAAGAAAAAACGCATGGACGCATCGTCGCAGTTGAACGTTTTGAAGAAGCGCGAAAAGCAAGACTATTGGAAGAAAAAAGAAAAAAAGAAGCGGCTGAAAAACATCGTAAAAAGTTAGCGGCACAACGCGCGGAAGCAGAAAAGCGCGACAAAAAGATAAAGCAGGAGTGGATGGAAAAAGCGGCAGAAAATCGATTGGCTAAAATAGCGCAACAAAGACAAGTTGCCCAACAAAACAGAATAGAAGCCGATAAGATTGAAAATAAGTATCCTAAGAATTTTAAGGATCTTACCACTGCACAATGTGTCGAGCTTATTTTTAAAAATAAATATAGCCGTGATCTTTTAAACCTTAATCGGAGGATATTGGAGCTAAAACAAATGGGCTTTAATTTACCTGATGATATTCTTAGTATTTTAGAACAACGCCAATCTATCGCAAAAATGGAAGGTACGTTTTCGCAAACGCAGTTTCAGCGAGCGAGTGGATATTAAAAAGTATTAAGATTTAGAATTATAATTTCAAAAAAAATAATAGTAGCATTTCCGTCTTGGAGTGCTACTTTTTTTATAACTTCTTCGAGTAGCAAGAAGCAAAAGGAATCTTTTGATTTTTGTAGATTAGATTAATGACCTTAGCAGGAAGCAATCCTAAAAAAACGCCTTCATCCCTCGCAATCCCATATCAACTACCGGTTCCGAATCATTTGGGTTTTGCGCATCCAAGTCCCACTCATTATTTCCGTTTAAGTCTTTCCATTCAAAACTTTTATTAGTAGAAAATGAAATGGTAATATGGATATCTTCTGTCTCTGCTCCAGTGATGGTGAGCGGTGCATCAAAGCTACCAGAAACGACACAAGATCCTAGTGGAATCGGAGAAGATGGAAACGGGTTAACGACGGTGGTCGCATTGGCGGGAGCGCTTCCTGTGAGTACTTGATTATAGGCAGTGAATGGTGGAGCAAACTGTGTCTCAAAAGCCCAATATCCTTGCAGCTTCGCATCGTTCACGTCTATCTCTTCTGAAAATATTTTCAATTTATTGATCTGTGTATTGTATCCAACAAACGAACCGATCGTTCCTGACTCCTCTTTTAAATCACCTACTACTGGAATATTATTTAAATTATATTTTACCTCATAATTTTGATAGGCAACAGAAACCCGCAGATGATTATAAACGCCTGCTTGAATATCTTTTAAAGGCACCTCCAAAAAAGGCGCCGTTTCATCTCCCAAAATTGCATTATCAAAATCAATTGCCGTCGAAAAATTATTGGAATTATTTGCCGGAACTTCCGCTCCTTTATAAATAAAAGCACCCGACTGATAAGGTGTCAATGCCGAAGGAACCAACTCAATAAAATGTGGGCTTAATTGAGAAAAGGACGGACTTAAAGCTGCATTCTCTGAGGGAATACTAGAAGGTTGTCCAAAACTATCCAGTCGATCTTGAGTTTCGTCAAACTTAAAACTAAAGGTAACCTTGGCATCATTAAGGTCCTCTTGAGATTCTTTGGTACAACTAAAAAATACAATAGAGCCAGTAATTAAAAACAAGAAAATACTTTTCATCGTGGATAATTTCTAAGGTAAAAATGTTGCGTTAGTCGTATGACGCGGTAAGAACGTTTAAAAAGGATGGGAAATTATATTTTATCTGCTAAAGTATTTCAATTTTAAAAACCATTGGGATAAGATTTTGTTAGCTGCTCAGCAATTAAACAACTTCAATTTAATAAATATAACTCAAGATGAAAAAGGTCATACTCTGGTTTAGAACAGATCTCCGGTTAAGTGATAATCTTGTCTTGCAAGCAGCATTAAAAGATTATGAAGAAATTATTCCCGTCTATATATTTGATGAACAATGGTTGAGAAAAGATCAATGGGGATTTGATCGAACGGGACCGTATCGGATGCAATTTTTATTAGAATCGCTAAAAGATTTAAAAGAACATTTACAGGAGGTGGGTAGTGATCTAATTATAAAAAAGGGAGACCCAGTAACTATCCTCAAATCAATTAGTGAAAAATATGATTGCGAAACAATCTATGCTTCGAAAGAATATACCAGTGAAGAGATAGCTGTAGAAAATAAACTACTAGTAAATATTGAGCTACGTCTTTTTCATAATAATCTAATGATTCATCCTGATGACGTCAAGTTCGATATCAAACGGATGCCTGAGGTATTTACGGCTTTTCGAAAAAAGGTAGAACGCTACTCTGAAGTTAGGATACCTATTAAAAGTCCAAAGTCGATTAGAAGTCCTTTTTTAGAGACGACGGTCTTACCAACCTTGATTGGTTTTGGGTTTGAACAATTTGAGCAAGACAAACGAGCGGTGCTTCCTTTCAAAGGAGGATCCTTAGAAGCGTGGAATCGACTTGACCACTATTTTTGGGATACCGAAAAATTATCTGTCTATAAAGAAACGCGGAATGGTTTGGTTGGAGCGGATTACTCTAGTAAATTCTCTCCTTGGTTGGCGCATGGATGTATCTCTGCTAGAGCTATTTATGATGAAGTAGAAAAATATGAGGAAGAGGTAGAGAAGAATGATTCTACTTATTGGCTTAAATTTGAGTTGCTTTGGCGGGAATTTTTTAAGTACACTGCGATGCGTTATGGTACCAAAATATTTCAAGCCAATGGAATAAAAAACAAAAATAAAAAATGGGGATATCGACCTAGAGCTATGCAAAAATGGATCAATGGCGAGACTGGTGACGATTTTGTGGATGCGAATATGATTGAGCTTAAAAATACTGGATTTATGAGTAACCGAGGAAGGCAAAACGTAGCATCCTATCTAGTACATAAACTCAACCTAGATTGGAGAGCTGGAGCAGCTTGGTTTGAATCAATGCTAGTTGATTACGACGTAACTAGTAATTATGGTAATTGGATCTATGCAGCAGGCGTAGGAAATGATCCTCGAGATCGAGTTTTTAATACACAAAAGCAGGCGGGCATGTACGATAAATCTAAGACCTATCGGAAGCTGTGGTTGCGCTGATAAAAGTGGTTTACGCCGGGACCTAGTTGGAAGATACTTTTTAAACAACTTCGTAATTCGAAATGAATTTAGTCAACCTAATCTATTACTTTATTTTTAGTCGAGCACAGCACATGGCCAAAAGGAAGTAACCAACATATATTTATAAAGAGTCTCATAAAATTCCTATATTTGACCACCAAATTTTTCAAACATGCTAAAAGGAATACTAGACTTTTTCAAAAACCTATTTTCAGGTTTGTTTGGCGGTAAAAAGCAGCCAACCTCGCCACCTCCTCCTCGTGAAGAAACGAATCCTCCCGTTTCCGAAGAACCGGAAGACAAAAATGAAGACAGCCCGTGGGTACCGGATGATCCGGTTATTCCAGGAGTTGATCCTCAAACACCCGGAACTGACACGCCCGATCCTGATCCAGAATTAGTAGATAGTGAAGAAGATTCACAGGCTGCCCAAGATGGTTCTGACGTACCGCCTGATTCTATCGAAGTGGTCGTGATCAATGAAATGGATCCCGTGATTATTACCGAGGAAGATCCGGTAACGATTGAGGAACCAGAGATTCCTGATTTGCCAGGAACGGTGGTGGTTGATCCACCAGAAGATGAGGAACCTACCGAAAATACAAAGCCACATACGCAACGCTATCTTTGGTGTTTAGACAATGGTCATGGAAGTAAAACAGCAGGAAAACGTTCGCCAAAATTAGCAGATGGTCGTCAATTATTAGAGTATCGTTTTAATCGAGATATTGTTCGTCGAATCGAAATTTTGCTAAAACGAATTGGCGTGGCGTATTTTATCGTCGTTCCAGAAGTAGATACCGACAACTTCCTCGAAGGTCGTGTAAAACGAGCCAATCAAAAATCTTCTTCCTTACCCAAGTTGTTTGTTTCCGTACACGCGAATGCAGCACCAGCCCCTTTCGGAAAATGGTCGGCACCATCGATCAGTGGAATTGAAACTTGGTTTTATCACAATAGTCGTCGAGGAAAAAAAATGGCGGCCGTTTTTCAAAAACATTTAGTAGAGAAAACAGGTTTTAAAAATAGACATATCAAATCTCGTCCAGGCAATCAGTTTTTTGTGCTCCGCAAAACGGGTATGACCGCAGTCTTAACTGAGAACGGTTTTTATAATAATAAGGCAGAATGCCTTCGACTATTAAGCGACGAAGTAAGAGACCAGATCGCGCAGGCACACGTAGATGCGATCATGGAAATTGAGGTTTGGGGTGTTTGACCGATCCCGACGAAATGAACGACCGATCCCGAAGGGTGGCGGCAATACGCCAAGGAAGAGAACCGCGAAAGCGGATGGGAAGCGCATGACAATGCGGCAAGGGAGGACACCGCGAAAGCGGACGGGCTGGTCTTTTTAAAATGAATATTCAATATTGAATATTCAACATTCAATATTCATTTGATGAACTACTTTGAGTTTTACGAAATACCGGTTAGCTTTAGTGTAGATGCGGAAGCGTTGCGAAAGCGATTTTATGCGTTGAGTAAAAAATACCATCCGGATTTTTATACCTTAGAATCAGAAGAAAAGCAAGCAGAAATATTACAGCTTTCTACCTTGAATAATGAAGCCTATAAGACTTTGCAAGACGAAGATCGCCGGATGAAATATATTCTCTCGTTGCTTGGTGCGATGGGAGAGGAGGGCACGAATAAGCTCCCACCAGATTTTTTGATGGAGATGATGGAGATGAATGAAGGCTTGATGGAATTAGAATTTGATCCAGATCCAGCAGCCGTTGATACGATCCAAAAACAGCTCTCTGAAAAGGAGGCGGAACTACAAGCAGAAGTGGCGCCATTGCTTGCTCGTTTTGATGCAGATCCGACAACGAACGAAGGACTAGATGGGGTAGTAGATTATTATTTGAAAAAGCGGTATTTGTTGCGGATTAGGGAAAATTTAGGTAAGTTTGCGGAATAACTGACTGGTCCCGACTGTAAGGAGGGGGACGTATGACAATACGTCAAAGGAAGGCACCGCGAAAGCGGATGAGAGGTAAGTTTTAAATGCACTGTAGTGTATATATTAAATTTATTTTCTTGATAAGAAAAGTACCACCATGCCCTTGTGGCGGAATTGGTAGACGCGCTGGATTCAAAATCCAGTTCCTTCGGGAGTGGGGGTTCGATTCCCCCCGGGGGTACATATTTAAAATATACAAACCCTTGTAAGTCAATGACTTATGAGGGTTTTGTTATTTTGAAGTAACAGAATAGTAACACGAAATAGGGTGATTTATTGCGAGTTTAAACTTTTAGATATTAACTCTACCACTTTCGGCAAATCTTTATTATCCAT
>CALKJE010000352.1 GCA_937995675.1 uncultured Saprospiraceae bacterium | reverse complement strand
CTGGGCTTCCTTTAGGATTAGAGGCGCGGGCGGAAAAATGACACTCTTGAGGAAACGGTCTCCGCAAAAACAAATTCAAAACACACAGAACCAGTAAGATATAAAAGAACACAAAAAAATCGAGTTAAAAGTACTTTGTGTCTTCGCGTCTTAGTGGCAATAATAAAGAATAAGATATGAATCCAGGAAAAACGAAGCTCAACTTTATCGAGCAAATCGTACATGACGATATAGAGATGAATAAGCACGGAGCAAGAGTTCATACTCGGTTCCCGCCTGAGCCTAATGGATACCTTCATATTGGTCATGCTAAATCTATTTGTTTAAACTTTGGATTGGCAGAGAAGTATGGAGGAAAAACCAACCTTCGTTTTGATGATACCAATCCTACCAAGGAAGAGACAGAATATGTAGATGCCATCAAGAGAGATGTAGAATGGTTGGGCTTTAAATGGGAAGGTAAAGAATTATATGCCTCTGATTATTTTGAGCAATTATATCAGTTTGCCGAAAAACTGATCAATGATGGAAAAGCTTTTGTAGATGATTGTAACGTCGAGGAAATTCGGTTTATGCGTGGCACACCTACCGTGCCAATGACACCGAGTCCATATCGGGATCGTTCGCCCGAAGAAAATTTAGAATTGTTTCGGGAAATGCGTGCTGGAAAACATCCGGAAGGCTCAAAAGTATTACGAGCTAAAATCAGTTTGACTTCTCCTAATATGCATTTACGTGATCCGATAATGTACCGGATTTTATTTGCTCATCACCACCGTACCGGTGACGCTTGGTGTATTTATCCAATGTATGATTATGCACATGGTCAGTCGGATTCTATTGAAGAAATTACACACTCCGTTTGTACTTTAGAATTTGAAAATCACCGACCATTGTATAAGTGGTTTATCAAGCAATTGGGGATTTTTCCAAGTCGTCAGATAGAATTTGCGCGCCTGAATTTGAACTATACGGTGATGTCTAAGCGACGGTTATTACGATTGGTAGAAGAAGGACTCGTGACTGGTTGGGACGATCCTCGAATGCCTACGATCAGCGGTTTACGTAGACGTGGATATTCTCCTGCGGCCGTAAGAAACTTTGCGACGAGGGTAGGGGTTGCCAAAAGAGATAATGTGATCGACCTATCGCTATTAGAATTTAGCGTGCGAGAAGATTTAAATAAAACGGCTCCTCGTGTCATGGGTGTTTTAAACCCCATCAAATTAGTCATCACGAATTACCCAGATGATAAAACGGAAGATCTACCTCTTGTAAATAATCCAGAGGACGAATCTATGGGCAGTCGTACCATTCCGTTCTCTAAACATCTTTATATTGAGCGTACGGACTTTATGGAAGATCCTCCAAATAAGTTTTTCCGTTTAGCTCCGGGACGTAATGTGCGTCTAAAAGGTGCCTACATTATCAACTGTACCGATTTTGTAAAAGATGAGAATGGTGAAGTGACGGAAGTACATGCTACTTACTATCCAGATTCTAAAAGTGGATCTGACACTTCAGGTGTAAAGAGCAAAGGAGTCATTCACTTTATTTCTCAAAAAGAGGCTGTTCCAGTAGAAGTTCGTTTATACGATCGACTATTTAATGTGGAAGCACCACTGGGACATGAAGACAAAGATTTTACCGAATTTCTAAATAAAGATTCTTTGACTGTGCTCGATAAAGCGTTTGTAGAACCAAGTTTAGTTGCTGCAAAACCTGGTGATCGTTTCCAGTTTATGAGAATGGGTTATTTTTGCGTTGATTCAGATAGTACGGATAACCACTTAGTTTTTAATCGAACGGTGACTTTGAAGGACGGTTGGAAAAAGAAGAAATAGGGATGGATGTTTAATTGTTGAAATGTTTAATCGTTTATTCCTGTTTGTGGTTTTGAACGTGTTAAACGATTAAACAAATAAACCCATAAACAAAAAATAAAATATCTAATAATTAACTATTGAAAATATGAAATCTTTCAAAAAATTTATTCCTACGTTAGCGATCCTATTATTTTCTGCTGCCCAAATTATTGCACAAACTGCAGAAGCTCCTGCAGCGGCAGAGTATCCAAGTTGGATGGTAAATCCTATTGGTAGTATCATTGGTTTGGTATTATTGATCTTAATGTTTGTCGGTATGGCCAAGGCTGCCTTAAGTAAAGAGTAAGGCGTTAGGAAATTAAAGAAATGAAAAAGCTGCTGCCGTTTGGTGGTGGCTTTTTTTGGTTTATGGATGTTAAATTTTCTTATTGAATTTAGTAATAATGCTTCTTCTTTATACTTCTTTTTGTTTTTTTATGAAAAATATGTTATTTTTAATTTAAATTGAACTCGTTGTCTCAATACTTGACAACAATAGCAATCATGGTAACAAAAACTTATCAAGGCATCTTTTATCTATTCCTCAAATAGCTAAATTTTAATTAGTATGCGGCCTTGAGTACAATAATTAAAATTTAAAGTAATGTCAAAATTGATTACTGCCAACTATGGTATTTTAGATAG
>CALKJE010000351.1 GCA_937995675.1 uncultured Saprospiraceae bacterium | reverse complement strand
GTAAGTATCATTGTCAGTATCTGGAGAAGACCCAACATCATCCAATCCCCACAAATAGCCATAATTTCTATTAAGATCGACACCGAAGGTACCATCATTATTATCTTTTCTATTTTTACGCCACAATCCGCCACCATTTGGTTCAATCAACTCATTGAAAATATATCCATCAGGATTTACACAAGGAATAAAATACATTTTAGTATTATCAACCAAGTATTTAATCTGGTCATCACTTTCGTAATTTTCTAATAAATACCACATATAAAAAAGTAACTGGCTTAAGCTATTTGCTTCCCGTGCGTGGTGAAGTGCAGTATACATGATCTCTGGTTCATCTTCCATTTGATTAGGATTGTCAGAAATAGCCATCCAATATATCGGTCTATTTTGATGGGAAGTAATGTTACCAATTTGTTCTCTTGGGGTAATTAGATTTGGATATAAATTACTCATCTGATCGAGCACTTCTAACATCTCTGTATAAGTATGGTAACCGCCCATAGATCCAAGTTGATAATTACTGGGGGTGGTATATTGTGCTCCGGCTGGAAGCGTTGGTGTTCCACCACAAGATTCGTCTCGGGTCGTGGCAGGTAAACCTTGTATATTTCTTTCTTGGTACCAAGCGATGACATCTTCGATCAGTATTTCGTGAGGAATATTATGATCGATTAATATTTGAACTTCCGTTTCTGAGAAGTCATTAATCAGGTGTCTTCCAGGAGCGTAGGCACCATGATCGGTTTCTAATCCCAAAGCGGCAACTTCCGTTATCGGCGTTTGAGTTAGGTTAATTTTTACTTTAGAATAGTTCAATTGTGCCGAAAGGGTAACGATAGAAATAAGAACAAGTAGGGGCGTTAAAAAAAATCGAATCATAATTTAATAGTTAGTACGTTAACAGTTAGTACGATGCAAGTAAATATAGTTAGCGCTTGATTTACATTCAAATAATAACGGTAAAGTTAATATATAGTTAAGTCAATTGGTGATAAAATGAGGATAGTTGGGGACATATGTAACGTTTTTTCTAAATTGCAGAAGAATTCTCTATTTGTGGAAATATTGTGGATAACTAAAATTGGAAAATCAGAGAATAGAAGGATTTAAAAGTATTTTTGTACCCCGCTGAAAAGCCTGCCTCTTATGGGCAGACAGGGAGGTCTACAAAGGTATATTTCTGGCATAAATTTGACATCGTTGGTAAAAAAAGAAAATAAGAATATTTATTGGTATGCTTGGTTTGCACAACAATTGAGCTTAAAGCTTTCGGGGATCTTTTTCCGCTTGTTAGATTATCTTCGTTTATTCCCTATTAGATTTTATAGAATTATTACCCATTTTTTGACGCTCTTCCGTAAATCACCACAAAATTCGATTTGGAGTGATTTATGGCCAGAGCGGACTTCTTTGTTTGATCGTTTTCTGAATTGGCACCTCACCTTGCTAATTTATATACTCGAATTGATTGGAATAGGAGAAGTCTATGAAACGGTTACTGATTTTATAAAATTCAATTCTCGGGCAATGACGGAACGGGAAATCTCCATCGCTCAAACAGTCTTTGGTGATCAAATTAATTACCGTCGCGTTCGATTTGATGCCTATTCCTATCTCGGCCCCAAACAACAAAGCATTTGTTATGTTAGCTTCTACCTTGTCAATAGCTGGGGCAAAATGTCTGATGCGCTCATGATTCATGAATTGGTGCATATCTGGCAATACGAACAAATGGGCGCCGTATACATGCCGCAAGCTTTAGCGGCTCAAGCGAGTACGCCCGGTTATGATTATGGCGGCGTTTTTGGTCTTCAGAACGCTTTAAGGAGCAATGATGATTTGAGGAGTTTTAATCTAGAGCAACAAGGAGATATTGTGGCAGATTATTTCAGAATTCGTAATGGGCAAAGACCGGAGTGGGGGAATGGACAAACCAAGCATCTTGCTATTTATGCTGCTATAGTTCATCCTGCTTTAGGAATGAGCCAATTCAATGGAGGTTCTTCTCAGGAAAACGTGTCGGCATAGCGTCAAAACTTGCAGTTTTTCCGTATGTTTGTACGAACTGGATTTGGAGTATGGTTCAGCTCATATTTTATTATCTAAATTATTTAAGGGGAAGACCGCTAGCATGATCAAGTTCTATAAAAAGGAAAAGGGTAAATTAATCGTCTCTGACCAAGTCAATGGTGCAGGGTGGATTCATATTTCTCCTCCTTTTAGTCATGCAGAATTAGAGGCACTCGCCACAGAACTGGTTATTCCCCTAGATTTCCTGACAGATTCACTGGATATTGATGAACGGTCTCGTTACGAGCGAGAAGAAGAAGATCGCCTGATCGTTCTAAACACGCCGATCCTAAACGATGGAAGTGACGATAATGATCCGATCTACGTGACGGTTCCAATCGGTATCATTCTGACTGGAAATTATATCGTAACGATTACCCCAAAAGAAAATCCTGTTTTGAACAGCTTTTTGGAAGATAAGCTGAAGAATTTTGATCCCGCCAAGGTGGAATTATTTATTCTGCAAATCATGGAACAGAATGTATTTCGTTTTTTGACTTGCCTTAAGCAACTCAATCTAAAGAGAAATATCATTGAGAAAGAACTCTATGATTCAAGTAGGAATAGAGAGTTGCGGCAATTGCTCAGTATTGAGAAATCCTTGGTTTATTTTGTGAATACCTTAAGTTCTAATGAATTACTTAAGATGAAGATGAAACGGACAGATTTCTTAAGAATAAAAGACGACGAACATCTCACCGATCTATTTGAAGATATTATTATTGATAATAGTCAGGCCTTGGAGATGTCTAACGTTTATACAAATATCCTAAATGGAACGATGGAGGCCTATGCTTCAATCATTAGTAATAACTTGAACGTAGTTATTCAGCGATTGACCTTGATTACGATCATATTAATGGTACCGACCTTGGTCGCGAGTTTTTATGGGATGAACGTCCCTGTTCCTTTCAAATCAGATGATAGTCCTGAGACTTTCTTCTATATTTTAATCTTTTCTTTGGTAATCAGTATCCTTTTGGCTTTGTGGTTCCGAAGAAAACGACTCTTCTAGTTTAAAGGTGAGAATGCTTCTTTCAGTCTAACCACTATTATTTAGATCTACCCCTATTTTTCAATAAAATTAGGATGCTCCGCAAATCGAGCAGCAAAATTTCTCTCGCTATTAAGTCTCGTAGATTTCGACGGCACAAAATAAAATTGGGTAAATTGAATTGGTGATTTATATATTTTTTAAAACCAAATGTATAAAAATTGAAACTAATTCTCCTGACCATTTCGCTATGTACTTAAAAAATATAATAGCTTGATTTCCAATGCTAAGTAAATGTAAATTTGACTAAATTACATCAATTTGATGATAGAAATAGTCAAATAGATTATAAAACTTATACACAGTGTGGAAAAGTTGTTAACAATTAGTTTTAATTGATAATCAATGAGTTAGGTGTGTTATCAACAGCATGTTAATAACTTTTAGTACCTTAATTTAATGTTTTCCGTATCTTAGTATGCAGATAATGGAAGAAAAAAAGGTGAAACACTATAACCACCTCTTTTTAAAGAAAACAGCAAACATATTTGGATATACTTCCAAGCACTGAGAAAAGGTCTCCACCTCCTATTTTCTGCTTTTACCAATCGACGCAACAGGCTACCACGATACATTTTGGATCGTAGAGGCTCCAGTGTAACTGTGTATGCAAAGGCTGTTTTTCTCTTGTAGAATAACCCAGTTAGCAATTCACTTTAGAGACGAATGGATCATTCGTTAACAGCCACCACTATGTGGTAACTAGATCATTAAGTCTCTAAAATATTAGGAAACAATTATTAAAAAACTATTACAATTAAAATTACGATGAGTGCAGTTCAAGAAAAAATACTAGTAGAGAATCCTAATCGATTCGTTCTTTTCCCTATTGAACACGACGATATTTGGAAATGGTATAAACAATCTCAAGCCTGTATTTGGACGGCAGAGGAGATTGATTTATCTCAAGATTTAGTGGATTGGGAAAAGTTATCTGACAACGAACGTCATTTTATCAAACACGTATTGGCCTTTTTTGCAGCTAGTGATGGAATCGTCAACGAAAACCTAGCAGAGAATTTTGTCAATGAAGTACAGTATACGGAAGCTAAGTTTTTCTACGGCTTTCAAATTATGATGGAGAATATTCACTCCGAAACCTACTCGTTACTGATTGATACTTATATTAAGGACAACAAAGAAAAAGACTACCTATTTAATGCCATCGAAACCTTAGAATGCGTAAAGAAAAAAGCTGACTGGGCATTGCGTTGGATTGAGCAGGCGAGTTTTGCAGAACGTCTAGTAGCCTTCGCTGCGGTGGAAGGAATTTTCTTCTCTGGTTCTTTCTGCTCTATTTTTTGGTTGAAAAAGCGAGGATTAATGCCAGGATTAACCTTCTCAAACGAGCTGATCTCTCGAGACGAAGGAATGCATTGTGACTTTGCTTGTGCCTTATACAATGACCATATTGAAAACAAACTAGACATTAAAGTAGTCCAGAAAATTATTATGGACGCGGTTGAAATCGAAAAAGAATTCGTTTCTGATTCTTTACCTGTTAACCTAATCGGAATGAACGCCGAGATGATGTGCCAGTACATTGAGTTTGTGGCAGACCGTCTCTTGAATTCATTGGGTAGCGAAAAAGTGTATAATTCTGAAAATCCATTCCCATGGATGGACATGATTTCTATGCAAGGAAAAACCAACTTCTTTGAAAAAAGAGTAGGAGACTACCAAAAATCTGGTGTAATGGCTGATCGTGATAAGCAAACCTTTTCACTTGATGAAGACTTCTAGATTTTTAGAACTGTACTGAAGAGAAAACAAAAACCGATAATTTACATAACCTACGGATTAATTGTTGAGAATAATTACTTGACTCATTTAATTACTGATACTAAAATGAGTTCAATTGTCAACTATTTAAAAGGCTAATAAAATCCGAACTAATTAATTTTGACCATGCAAGTAGTAAAACGAAGTGGAAAATCAGAAAACGTATCCTTTGACAAAATTACCGCCAGAGTAAAAAAACTCTGCTACGGTTTAAACCAAAAGTACGTAGATCCTATTGAAATCTCTCGAAGAGTAATTCAAGGTCTATACGATGGTGTAACAACTACCGAATTAGACAACCTCGCAGCTGAAACTGCTGCTACAATGGCAACCCAACATCCGGACAATGCATTACTTGCTGCCCGAATTGCCATTTCTAATTTACATAAAAATACCGATAAGTCATTTTCTAAGACCATGCGGGCACTGTACGATTATATCGATCCTAAAACAGGAGAGAAGGCTGGTCTAATCAGTGATACTGCTTTGAAGATTATCGAAAATAATGCGGATCGTATCAATAGTGCTATTATCTATGATCGCGATTACAGCTTTGACTATTTTGGATTTAAAACACTGGAACGCTCGTATCTGCTCCGTATGGACGGCGAAGTAGTTGAACGTCCTCAGCACATGTTGATGCGTGCGGCCATCGGAATTCACGGTGAAAACCTGGACGCTGCTATCGAAACGTATACCTTAATGTCCGAAAAGTGGTTTATACACGCCACACCAACCCTGTTTAACGCCGGAACACCAAAGCCGCAACTTTCTTCTTGCTTCTTGTTAAGCATGACGGAAGATTCCATTCCCGGTATCTTTGAAACCCTTACTCGATGCGCCAAGATTTCACAATCTGCGGGTGGTATCGGCCTAAGCATTCACAATGTGCGTGCCCAAGGAAGCTATATCAAAGGTACCGGTGGAACTTCCAACGGGATTGTCCCCATGTTAAAAGTTTATAACGACACCGCTCGTTACGTAGACCAAGGTGGTGGAAAACGAAAAGGTGCCTTTGCCGTTTATATCGAGCCATGGCATGCAGATATTTTTGAATTTCTAGACTTGAAAAAGAATCACGGAAAAGAAGAAATGCGTGCTAGAGATTTATTCTACGCTATGTGGATTCCAGATTTATTTATGGAGCGTGTGAAAGCAGATGGAGATTGGTCTTTATTCTGCCCGAACGAAGCACCAGGTTTGGATGATTGCCACAGCGGAGAATTCGAAGCATTATACCACAAATACGAACAAGAAGGTCGTGCGCGTAAAACGGTTAAAGCACAAGAAATTTGGTTTGCTATTTTAGATTCTCAAATCGAAACAGGTACCCCTTATATCTTATACAAAGATGCTGCAAATCGAAAATGACTACGGTCTCCGTCCAATGGATGACTTGGGAATTATTAGGGTGCTTTTCTGATTTTTTCTGCTTTTGACCAAACGGTGAAATCTTCTTTTACCAAAAGCTTTTTTACATTTACCATTTCTACAAAGTAATTTTTGCTGTTCACCTTCAATCG
>CALKJE010000350.1 GCA_937995675.1 uncultured Saprospiraceae bacterium | reverse complement strand
CGCTAGTGTCATAATTGCAAAGTTAAGTATTTAGGACTAGTATTCACGTCAGTGGAGGGTCAATTCTACCGTTATTATTAAACCAAGAATATCCTGTGCTGTTAATATGCTATTGATTGTGGCTTTTTGATAGCTGCTTCCTTGAATCGTTGAGCAATTAGTAAAATATATAAGAGATTCTAAAATTCATATTACCTTAGAGGATAAATAAATTTATGTACGCAAATCTGAGAGAGTGTCTTAATGACCTAGAAAAAAATAATCAGCTTTTAAGAATCACCAAACCGGTTGATGCAAATCTGGAGATGGCCGAAATTCACCGACAGGTGTTTGATCAAGGAGGGCCTGCGGTTTATTTTGAGAATGTCATCGGTAGTCCTTTCCCTGCCGTTTCGAATATCTATGGGACTTTTGAAAGAACAGAATTTATTTTTCGCAAAACACTTGAGAAGGTAAAAAAGGTCATTGAACTCAAAGCGGATCCTACCCTATTTTTAAAGAATCCTTGGCGATATCGAACCGCTCCTTTTACTGCGGTCAGTGCGTTACCTTTTAAATCTCCTTTTGGCTTAGCTGTAAAATATGGCGAAACCACGATTGACAAACTTCCCCAAGTAATTTCTTGGCCAGATGATGGTGGAGGATTTATCACACTTCCTCAAGTTTGCACGTTACCTCCTGACAATGACAATATCATGCAATCCAATATGGGGATGTATAGAATTCAGATGTCCGGAAATGACTATGATATCAATCAAGAAGTAGGATTACATTATCAATTACATCGTGGAATCGGTGTACACCATACCGCTTATAATCAATCTGATAAACCGTTTCGGGCAAGTATTTTTGTAGGGGGTCCACCTTCTCATGCTTTTGCGGCAATCATGCCGTTACCAGAAGGATTAAGTGAAATGACTTTTGCAGGAATGTTGGCTGGTCGTCGGTTTCGATATGGTTTGGACAATCGAGCGGTTATCTCAGGCGATGCAGATTTTTGTATAACAGGTACCATTCTAAAAAATCATAAAAAGCCCGAAGGTCCATTTGGTGATCATTTAGGATATTATAGTTTAGAGCATGATTTTCCGGTGATGAAGGTTGATAAAGTTTATCATCGTAAAGATGCTATTTGGCAATTCACCGCGGTTGGCCGTCCACCAGCAGAAGATTCCAGTTTTGGCTATTTAATTCATAAACTAGTTGGCGCTTTACTTCCAGGAGAGTTTCCTGGGGTTAGACAAATCAATGCGGTAGATGCCGCAGGTGTACATCCGCTTTTGTTGGCGGTAGGCAGTGAACGGTATATGCCTTTTAGAGATAAGAAACCGGAAGAAATTCTAACGCAAGCCAATCGAATTATTGGCAGTGGACAAACTAGTCTAGCCAAGTTTTTGTTTATCGCTGCCGAAGAAGAAGGTATTGAAATAAATACCCATAAAATTCCAGCCTATTTTAAACATGTCTTAGAACGAGTTGACTGGCGAAGAGATTTACATTTCCAAACCAAAACAACCATGGACACTTTAGATTATTCAGGTACCGGATGGAATGCCGGCTCTAAATTAATCGTTGCCTGTTGTGGAGATCAACTCCGAACCTTGTCCGACCAATTACCAGATAGATTTAATCTACCAGATGGTTTTGATACCCCTAGATTTTGGCAGGCAGGCGTTTTATTAATAAATGGTCCAGCCTTTTCCGATTATAAAAAAGCAGTTTCGGAAATGAATCAATTGACCGATTTTTTAGAAAAAAGTCCACTGGACCAGATTCCATTAATTGCGGTAGTGGACGATGCAGATTTTTCAGCAGCTACTGAAAACAATTTTTTATGGACGGTTTTCACCCGAGCCAATCCATCCCACGACACTTATGGCGTAGATGATTTCACCCAAAACAAACATTGGGGTTGTCGTGGACCATTGGTCATTGATGCAAGGATAAAGCCGCATCATGCGCCGGTATTAATAAAAAATAAAAAAGTTGAAGAGAAAGTAGAGAAATTACTGGGGGAAGTATGGAAGAAATAGAAGAAGCAACCTTAGGCTAATCCAATTATTTACTAATTAATAGGTTCTTCAGTAACAATTACGTTTCCTCCTTTAATTTTAGACAATTGGTTAGTTGGAACAATAGCAGTTTTTGAAAAGTCCGCTATGGACTTTTTTGGTGTAGTATTTTTCATAATAGGTTATTGATCTGAAGAGTTATTATTTTTTTCTTCAGGGTTATAGAAAATATTTCAAGGATTTTTCTATGATAAATTCATGCCAAAAATTCACTTTAGTGTCCCCACTACATCTTCAAAAACCTAGATTTTCATCAAAAAATAAATCCCTTCCCAAGTAGTTCTCGCAAATTATATGGTCATTTCTTTGGGTAAATAGAATTATCTCAATACCTTACCTGTTTTAATAGAAGCTGTTCTCCTTTTTTACATTCTCAAACAGCTTTATAACCAAACTACTAAGTCGAGACTTATGAAAAAACTCCTCACATTTTTGACAACGCTCTTTTTGCCTTTATTAAGTTTTGCTCAAGACGAAGCCTTGGGACTTGACGATAGGATCAATAATTTTATACAACCAGCTACCACTTGGATCTCTGACGTGGTCTTTGTTGCCATTCCAGTTGGTGATGGTCTCGCTATACCCGTGGTACTAATTCTCTTATTATTAGCAGCTAGTTTTTTTACGATCTATTTTGGTTTTCCCAATTTCACTAGATTTGGATTGGCAGTGAATGTTGTTCGAGGTAAGTATGATAGTACCAAAGAAGTGGTCGATCCCAACATGATTACCAGAGATGGAGATATCCCTGATACCATTCGAGTTGAAGGAGGGATTGGAGAAGTAACACCGTTTCAGGCTTTGACCTCTGCTCTTTCCGCCACGGTTGGATTAGGAAATATAGCTGGTGTAGCCATCGCAATTGCAATTGGTGGACCTGGTGCTACTTTTTGGATGATCTTGGCTGGATTTTTAGGAATGGCCAGTAAATTTACAGAATGTACGCTTGGGGTAAAATATCGAGAGATTGGTCCTGACGGTACCGTTTATGGAGGTCCCATGTATTACTTAAGTAAAGGATTGGGTGAAAAAGGCATGGCTGGACTTGGTAAATTCTTTGCTGTATTCTATGCGATCATGCTGATTGGTGGTTCTTTTGGTGGTGGAAATATGTTCCAATCTAATCAAGCGGCAGCACAATTTAAAGCGCTCGTCGGATCAGATTCTGGAATGATTGGAACTGCTTTCGGTATTGTACTAGCTATCTTAGTAGGAATTGTAATTATCGGTGGGATCAAACGAATCGGTAAGGTAGCAGAAAAGATTGTTCCAACCATGGTGGGTATTTATGTAGCAGCTGCAGTGATTATTTTGATTGCTAATATTAATTTAATTCCAAATGCTTTCGGTCAAATATTTAACGGTGCCTTTACCGGTGCAGGAATCACAGGTGGTATCATCGGTGTATTGATCCAAGGTTTTAAAAGAGCGGCCTTCTCAAATGAGGCGGGTGTTGGTAGTGCATCGGTGGCACACTCTGCCGTAAAAACCAATTATCCTGCGAGTGAAGGTGTGGTTGCATTATTAGAACCTTTTATTGATACAGTTTTAGTTTGTACGATGACGGCTCTTGTCATCATCATCTTTAATACTTCTAGCGGAGGTGCTTTTGAGTATGGTGATGTTGTCAATAACCAAGTTATGATTGACGGAGCAAGAATTGGTGGAGTAAACTTGACTAGTGCTGCTTTTGATAGTGTACTTCCTGGATTCTCTTACGTACTTACCATCGCAGTTATTCTGTTCGCTTTCTCTACTATGCTTTCTTGGTCTTACTACGGTTTACAGGCTTGGATGTATTTATTTGGAAAAAGTAAATCAGCGGAAGTTACCTATAAAGTGTTGTTCTGCATTTTTGTTGTAATAGGAGCGGCGATTAGTCTCGGAGCCGTCACGGACTTTTCAGATGCGATGGTTTTCGCCATGGTATTCCCAAATATGATCGGTCTCTTTATACTTGCTCCGGTGGTTAAAGAAGAACTTAAGAAATACTTGGATGCTATTAATTCTGGGGCTTTAGACGCGCCAAAGAAATAATAGTTTTAAAAATAAAATTAATTAAAGTGAGTACGGAATTTAAAATTTCGTACTCATTTTTTTTATCGGTTTGAGTAGTACTAGAAATTGGATGCTGTATCTTTTCTTCTACTATCCGTTATCCAAAAAACCATTCTAAAGAATTAATGAAGTTGTTTAATAATTCGAAAAGAAGGCGAGAACTAGAGAAAATTATTCAAATCGAGCCTCTTTTTTGAGTGCATAGCCGCGCTATATGAGCTAATGTATATTAGCGAACCCGAAGGGACGGGATGGCAAAAAGGCGATGAGTTGGATAATTTAATCAGTTCGCAGTCAATTTTGGAGTTTTTAAACAACTTCAATAACAACATTTCAAAAAACACCAACTATGCGTTCTTTAATTTTACTAAAAATTACTTTTTATTGTTTACTTATTTTTCTAGCTTTTGCTTGTGGATCAGGGATCGATAAAACTCAATTACATGGTACTTGGCAAGCAGTTTCACTGGTAGAAAATGGCCAACCAGCTAGCACCGATTTATCTCAAACTAGATTCACTTTTCACCCTACTGGTCAATATGATTATCAGAGCAATGTTAATTATAAAGAACAAGGTACTTATTTCGTAGACGGAAAATTTCTCGTTTCAAAAGATACTTTAAATGCTGGAATATCTAAGTCCGTTAGAATCGAATTTTTGTCCGCAGATTCTATGTTATTTAATATGAATAGCAACGGCGCGCCTCAATTATTGGGCTTGAAGAAAGTTAAGTAATAATTATTTATCAATGCGAATCAGGAGTTAAATTTTTTAATTAAAAAGAAAAAGAAGCTTTAGAAGATGCTTCTTGCCGCTAGCTTCTGGCTAGGGCGTTCAATTAGCAGAAAAAACTACTGGCACTTTTCCCTAGAAGAAACAGCATGCAAAATCTTTTAAATTGTATATTTAAATTTATTTTTCTAGTTCATTTTTTTGCCGAAAAAAAACGAAACAAAAAAT
>CALKJE010000349.1 GCA_937995675.1 uncultured Saprospiraceae bacterium | reverse complement strand
GATCAGTCAATGACTCATTATCATCTATGCGTAATGTCCCATCAATTGTAGTTAGACTTTCCATACCAGAGAGATTTATCATACTACTATTCCGATCTATAAGAAAATTTTCACCAAGAGTAGTTAACGCACTTAACCCAGAAAGACTATTCAATTCTTCATTACGACGTAAAGAAAAGTCTTCAGCGATATTAGTAAGGGCCTCAAGACCAGATAGAGTAGTCAAATTCCCATTATCAAATATTCCTAAATTCCCAAAAATGGAGGTTAAATTATCTAGGCCTGATAGATTAATCAAATTATCACAGTCAGTTATATATAAATTATCACTAATAGAGGTTATGTTTTGGAAACCCAACAAATTAACAATGTCCGATCCTCCAATAGCGATACCTCCTGATAATTCCGTGCAATTAGGATACTCAATCAAAAAATTATCTATTTCAACTTGAGTAGTAAACTCCAAATTACCCGACGGACACTGCCCAAAACAAACACCACCAACCAACAAAAACCAAAAAAGTAGTAAAGCTCTCATATTCATATTATTTTTTTACCAAAAATAACGAATATCAAACACTATTACTACTTTTTCTACAAAAACCATAAAATCAATATTCAATATCGGATATTCAATATTGAATATTCATTTTTTTATCCCATCACTCCTATCCCCAAATCCATCACCTCATAAATCCGAACCTCATCATTCCACAAACTTCCATTCGCAACTACCTTTATCCCCCACTCTGTCACGGTCACTTCTTTGATGTGTAATTCCAACTCTAGCTGATCGACGTGTTGTAAAATCTGACCACGGTATTTCCATTTTGTCTCGTGGTTTGGCAACTGAATAAAACGTGGATTCTCCAAATCAGCACCAATACCTTGTTGAATCGTAAAGGTCTGTAACGCTTGCATCATTGCTTCCACACCTAACGAGCCTGGCATCACCGGATCTTGGTAAAAATGACAGGTAAAAAACCAGTCATATACTTTGATCGCTCGTACCGCGTGGACATATCCTAGGCCAAACTCCCCTTGATCCTTAGCTACGATTAATGAATCGAGCAGTCTCAATTGGCCATCAGATAATCGGTAATGTGGCTTATCCGTTGGTGCAGTAAATAATTTCATTTTTCCATAAGGGGAATCTAAATTGATCCGTCGATAAAGATTCTCTGCGATAGCTTCGCGACGATACCAAGGATCAACCATTTTTCCGCCATCTAATCCTACTTGCTCTTTAAGCATATCGGCGGGAAAGAATCCAAAAGAAGATTTTCCTTTATAGAAAACATGGCCGTCAATCGACAGCTCAAAAGTATAATTTTGTAGAACCGTTCCTCCTAAAGCAACGGACGAAGTCAACACCGTATGGTTGGTAATGGTTTTGTTTTTAAAATCTGTTCCAATCGGTAAATCGAAGGTTTGTCCATTTCCATCTAGGTTTCGGAAATAGAGTTGCTTATCTGGAAAATCTAAAGTACTTCCCATATACGCACCCGACAATCCGCACGGCTGCAAAGCAACTTCCATCAAAATAGAATACGGCATCGTAGCATGTGCATTCTGTGTGTAATACCAAGCATTTTCTGGAACGTCATATTCTGCCACCGTCGGAATTGGCTTAGAAAAATCTCGTCGAGTTCCATCGATAGAAAGGATTCTAGAAATCACTTGCAAGTCCGTATTTGGTTGACGAGAAACGGTTTTATCATCATAGATTTTAAACTCATCTCCAAAACATTTCGATAATTTATCTAAGGCAAACGTAGTGATATCTTCTTCGTTCATCAACGCATCGGCACTGCGTGGCGAAACATAAACACCGGATTGCTTTTCTAAATATTTTGGATTGTCTTTCTCGCGAAGCTGTAATCCTAAGTTTTCAAAATGAACGGTCACTACTCCATCAGATATAATTTCTAAATCTCCAATCACATACGGATCAGGAATTAATCCGATTTCTTTGATCTCTAATTTATAAACTAGTTTGGTGTCTTTGGTGGTCACCTGCTTACGACATCGTACCTTCTGCGGCAAATCAAAAACTGGCTGATAACGGGCATCTTTTGTCAGGCGTTGTAGTCCCAACATCATCATATAAAACCGCAATAAATTCCCACCACCTTCGGCTTGTAAGGATCCCGCCAATACTTCATCATCTCTAAAATGACAAGGGAAATACCAGTCGTCCGGATGCAAATCTTTTTCTGCGATGATTAATCCTAAACCATACGCACCGCCTTTAGTATCTACGGAAACAATGCGATCCAACATGAGAATTTTTTCTGGTGGAAGTCGTAAAGATTCGTTGCGTCCATTGGGATGATAGCTTTCATTTCCAAAACAAGTTACCGGATCACCCGCAATCAAGGCTTGTAAATCAGCTTTAGAAAAGGCTGTTTTTTCTGTTGTCAAAAATGGCGTAAAATGTTGTTTCACCGCATTCAGTCGTACAGCTTTTTCTTTATCAGAATATACGACACCCGCTCCTTCATTTAGTTGTTCATCCCGGAAAAATCCAGCACAACCGCCATCCATTTTCAAAACCAAGCGATCTTCGACATAACAACGGTAGCTAAAAAAGAACAGCGTATTATCTGCATTTTTCACAAAAGAATTGATAGAAATATCATATCGCAAAGTCTGACCTTCAAATGGCAAATCGTCCACAAAAGTCAAGGTACAATCCAATAAACGATAAACTAAATTTCCTTTATTTTCTAGATCAATTCCTAAATAAGAAATCAACATCAAATCACATTGCCCTGATTCTACGGAGACTGCCCAAGGAATTTGACGATCGGTTGTAAACCAAGCATTATACGGAATATCGTATTCCGTTTGCATCGTCGACGGTTCATAAACACCTAGATCACCTTCCAATCCCGTTACTCGACTGACCAGCAGATAAGGATCCATTGGTAACATCACACGTCGAGAATATTTATCGATTTCACTATAAGCCGGACCGAATACCTTTGCGATGGAGCCCGTCGCAAACTCCACTAAATCTTCTTCCGAATAAATAATATTTTTTCCTTTTACAGATTCTCCTTCGGCATAGTTCTGCAATTTCAATCCGTTCTCACCGATTGTTCCAGGTTTTGACTTTTGGGTTGTATTTTTTGGTGTTGTCTCAATCATCTTATTGATTTTTTTAGTTATTAAAACAGGTGGTCGGTCATCGTAAGGAAGCTCGACTCCATTGGCTCCTACGGCAACTAACTCGCGTTTTTTCACCTTTTCTTTTTTTGTAATTTTATTAAATAATTCCCGTTGTTCGGCATTCAAAATATGGTCTTGAATATTTCCGCCGCCGGGTGTGATTTTTTTATAAAAACTTCTTGTCTTTTGTTTTTCTTCTTTCGTTTCATAAAATCTTGCTAGATCTAAAGCGATTCCATGACTGAGCAATTGCGCCATTAGGCTCGCTAGATTTCGTGCATCTGTTTTTCCACTTTGATTGGTCGCAACCGCCAAATGTGGTTGATCAGATAAGATCGTATTTATCCATCGAGTACAAGTTGCATTGGCACCTACTTCAATAAAAATCCCAGCACCCGCTTCATACATTTTCTTCACCATCTTCGGAAAGTCGACCGCATTTGCACAGACATCAGTAGCGTTTTGTGCAATGACTTTTCGATCCATCGGAATTTTTTCGCCGGTAATACTACTATAAAAATCAATCCCTGGATTTGCAATCAAAGGAAAGTCATGCATCTCCAGCAATCCTTTTTCTTCGGCTCGACAAAAATCGTGATGGATAATATTTTGGAAAGGCAAGGTGACGGTTTCTGCACCCAGTTGTTCTGCAATCGAAATACAATCGGCTTTATCACCAGAAATAATGACTTCATTATCTGTATTGATAAACGTCAAATAGACATTTGAATAATTGCCCAACAACGCTTTTACTTTCCCCTTCGGTGCTAAGATCACCAGACTGGTCCAACGTGCTTTTGCTTCTTCAATGGTCACGTTCCAATGTTCCGCTAGTAATTCTAAATTTCCTGCAAATCGATTTTTAAAGATGGGAGAATTTCTAAAATTATCTGTCTCACTGGCATCCCAAATTTTATTTGAATACCACATACTACTGCACTCACCCATGCTATATCCAAAGGCCATAGCTGGTGTCAATTTTAGCGTATCCCGCAAAAACCAATTATACGCAGCAGAAAAGAAAACACCAGAAGACATCATCGCAATCGCATCATTTTGAATCACCGGAACGGACTCATTTTTTTTGATGGTTTTTGGATACAAATAATCGCTTTGCACATAAGTATCCAGCGTTGGTTTCAAGTCTCCAAACTCTTTATAAAGATCGGGAAACAACTGAAATAATTCTTGTCCCATTCCTGCATAAGCCGTAGAAGAACCAGGATAAACGAACGCTACTTTCCGATTCCCCCCAAGCGGTTGTCCAGTAAAATAGCTACCACCAGGTGTTTTTAATTCACTACCAGTATTCATCGCCTGGGCGATATTTTTTTGAAAATAAATTAGATCACGTTGAATCGTTTTTTTATCATCGCCTAGTAGAACGAGTGTGTATTTAGATTTTTTATTTTTGAAAATTTGGTAAACATTCAATGCCGTCTTACGAATTTCCGTATCGCTTGTTAGGGCCGTTTCTAGATCGTGAATTGCGGAGTTTGCCTCATTAATCGTTGAGAAGTTTAACGGAAACAATAGGGGTATTTTTTTGCTACGATAAGTTCCGTCAGGTGTCTTTTTCTGAACCGCTTCTGTCAATTCCCAAATATTTCCATAGCCATCGCTCACTCC
>CALKJE010000348.1 GCA_937995675.1 uncultured Saprospiraceae bacterium | reverse complement strand
GGTTGCTTCGTAGGTAATGGTATTTAGCCCAATCGGAAAGTCATCACCAGGAGCGAGCCCTGCTATTTGAGAAATCGTAGGAGTACCATTTGGACAAGTGGTGCTTGGATCAGGAACATCCCAAGTTGCGCTAACGCTGGTTGTACCGATGGCAGTGGTTAGTGTTTGCTCCGCTGGACAGTCGAGGGTTAATACTGGACCATCATTTATTATGTTGACAGAATAATCTTCCACTTCTCCAAAATCAAAACTTTCACAAGGATCTGCATAAGCATCTCGTTTCATGCTAATTCGCATACGGGTATTACCGAGTGTTGCAGTGGGGGGAATGGTTAAGTCTCCGGTCAATACTGGAGGTAAGCTTCCATCTGGTCCAGTAGGATGAATGGCTTCTAAAACTAATTCTCCGTCATCTTCAAAGTCTGAATCCTGATTAAAGTCAATCCAGATGCGAACGTATTCGTCAAAATGAGGATAGGAAAAACTGGCTTGTACTTCAATTGGGAAAGAATTTCCGATGGAAACAGTAGTACTCAATCCAGTGAAGTCACCATATTGCTCTTTTAAAGAATTATTTTGAATATCTCCAAATTCAACCCTGCTAATCCATTCAATCCATGGCTGCATTCCGATAGTAGCACAGTACCCGCTAGTTCCTGGTATTCCAAGGCAGGTACAACCATCTTCTTGAATTACATCACCAATCGTATTTGGATCGCCATCGTTGCAGGGTGTGCCTGATACTTGTGGAAGAAATGGATTGGTATCATCACAATCTGAATTATCAATTACATAACCAAGTAGTGGTGGGCAATCAAAAGAAGGAGAAGCGTTAGCATCACCAAGTAGGTCTCCATCCATATCTGGATAGCGCGCAATAGGTACGGCTCCTTCATCAATTGTAATATTGCAATTATTGTCAATTCCATCGCAAAGTTCTATTGCACCGGGAAAGATCGTGTTATCGGTATCGTCACAATCTCCTTCACAAACCTTAAATCCGTCACCATCCTGATCAAATCCTTCGTCAATAAAACCATCACAGTTATTATCTTGACCATCGCAAATTTCAATAGCATTATCATTAATTGTTGCATCCGTATCATCGCAATCACAGACCATTCCGAAGTTATCCTGATCGGCATCTAATTGATCGGCATTTGCAATGGTAGGACAATTATCTATATCATCCGAGATACCGTCACCGTCTGTATCTAGATCGGGTGAGAAAGTTTCGGTTGCTCCCAGGTCAACTAATGCATTTTGAATACGGGCATCTTGATTTAAGTCGAGTAGAAGACCTAATGTATTGATAGCGACATTGTCTCCTGAGTTGATGGCTGGTGAACCAATAGGAATACCAAAAGTGGCAGTAAGGTTAGGATTTGCATTATATTGCATTCCAGGGCCACAACTTACATTTGATCCAGATCCGCTATTAAGATTATTGCAACCTGCTACGTCGACGATAGAATAAGATATATTTGGTGCACCAGAATTTGCCCGAAAAACAGATCCGCCGGCAGATACCGGATTATTCCAGAAGATACAGTTTGTAATATTTGGACTGGCAGTGCCGCCAGTGGTTCCTGCATTGTTATACATGGCTCCACCTACTACGGATGAGTTAAGCGTGAAGGTACAGTTGACGACGGTAGGACTAGCAGAGCCAATACCATTTCCAAGATTATATACACCACCACCACCAAATTGTGCGATATTACCTATAATCAGAGAATTACTAATCTGAGCATCTGCAGCACCATCTTTACCAAAAGAATAAATACCACCACCCGCATAGTCTGAATAATTATTAAGAATCTGGCAACGATCAATAACCGGATTACAGAGACCATCTTGTCCGTTATTGTAAATAGCACCTCCTCCGTTTCCAGCGGTATTAGTGTTAAAGATACAATCAATAATTTGTGGTTGACAATTACCATTTACTTTACCTCCATTATAAAGTGCTCCACCATCATTATCACAAATATTATTTTCAAAAATACAATTAGTAATGAGACTGGTACAAGTAGCACCGTAGTCTGCAATATTGGCTAATCCACCTCCAAAACCGAAAGCATAATTATTTCTAAAGGTACAATTGTTGATGGTTGGACTAGATTCATTTCCGTTGCTAGCTAAGTTATGCCAACCTCCTCCTGCACGATCAGGATTATCGAAACCTCCTTCTCCTCCGTTGGCTATTCCATATTCAATAATAAAACCATCGAGAAGGGTAGTAGCACTAGCATTGACGGTGGTTACTACTGAGTAACTATTGTCATCGTCATCATCGTCATCATTGATCGCACCACTTAAAATGGTAAGATTAATGAGTGGATTCCGTTGCGTTAGACTAGTTTCAGTTCCGTTAAATCCTCCGTAGACTTCTACTCCAGAAGGAATACGGAAAGAAGCTTCGCGATCCGTTAAATCCGGAAAGTAGGTACCGGCAACAACCCACACTTCATCTCCTGATGAGCGGGTAGCTAAGATATTACGCAGATCATTCGAGGCATTATCCCAAGAGGTACCATCTCCAGTACCGTCAGGAGAAACATAAGAAACTTGCGCTGAGCTACTAAGGTGAAAAAGTAGGCAGGCAGTGGTTAGAATAGATATATATATTTTCATTGTGGAGGATTTAAAAATGTGGTATTTTATTGAATAGCAGGCTAAGAGAAAATTCTAATTCAGAAAAGCATAAGCGCTTATTAGTTTGTACTGGGTATTTTAGTACAAACGTTGTCCTTTGCTGTTCTGGGAAATTTTGCTTTTAAGAGCAATGTTATTAGTAATAAAAAATCTCTCTTTATTGAAAGAGGACTTTCAATAAGTCTAAATCATATACAAAAATGAGTCAGCTTTTGGACGACTTTTATAAAGTATTAGGAAATGATTAAAAAAAAATGTGATAAACAAAGTCGTTACTTGACTGGGGGAGCTAGTCAATGTCATACATTTTACAAATGTACTTAATTTTAAATTGGTAAAAGAAGTTTTTTGATAAAAAAACTTCTTTTACCAAACTATATTGGTATATTGCGATATAGTAATTTTAAAATAAAGAATATGGGCCTTACAAAAACAAATTTATATACAGATCAACAGAACGAATTAGCGGTGCTAGCAAAGGTTTTAGGACATCCAGCGCGTATTGCGATTTTAGAGCAGCTAACAGAGAAGAATAGTTGTATTTGTGGCGATTTAGTAACAGAGATTGGACTTTCACAACCAACCATCTCACAACATCTAAAGGAACTAAAACAGGCAGGATTAATCAAAGGGACGGTTGAAGGGACAAAGATGTGTTATTGTCTAGATGTTGATCGATGGAAAATAATAAAAGAGCAATTTTTCAATTTTTTTAAGAAAATAAGCTCTGCGAATAATTGTTGTTAAAAATTAAAATCAATAAATAAGTATCTAATGAAAATATCTGATTTAAAAAAAGAATTGACAGTAGTCGATCAATTACATTTTTATTTGCCGGATGGCAAAGCAATTCCTGCTCATTTTCACATTACGGAAATTGGCGTAATAACGAAAAACTTTATTGACTGTGGTGGAAAGGTACGGGAAGAAAAAGCCGCTAGTCTACAACTTTGGGAAGCCGAGGATTATGATCACCGACTAACTACTGAAAAGCTGCTAGGAATTATCACCTTAGCTGAATCAAAATTAGGAATGGAAGACCTAGAAGTAGAAGTGGAATATCAAGCGGGTACTATCGGAAAGTTTGGACTGGAAATTAAAGATGGAAAATTCTTTTTAACCAACAAACAAACGGCTTGCTTGGCTTTAGAGAATTGTGGGTTGCCAACCGTAATGACTAATTTGGTGGAGGAAAAAGGAGGTTGTACGCCAGGTGGAGGTTGTTGTTAAATTTTACTAAAGTAAAAAAGCTGTCTACGTAAATAGAATCGTAGACAGCTTTATATTATAGACTAAACTAGTCGCCTAGAAATAATGCACTTACTGCGGCACTATTACAAGCCCATTTTAGATCATAAACCTCATCGGCTATACTTGGATCAGCGACCACATTTAACGCTTGGCACTTGGCCTTTAAAGTTAATAGATCTCCAATCTTTAATTTGGCTGCTAATTTCTGTAAAAAGGCTTCCACCATTGTCACAGACATCTGCTGCACAATCTGTCCACCAAATTCCATTTCTAACCAAAGAATAGATCGGTTTGCTACATCTAGTACGCCAAAAGCCATTCCTTTTGCTAGTCCACCTTTGATCCGAATTTGATGCTGAACAGCAGTAGGATTATAAGCAACACCACTTTTCGAAATTTTCATCCGTGATTTACTATTCATCCAACCTACAACCAAATTTGGAGATAGACTACCATTACTATAAGCATTGCAAGTAAAGGTTACATAACGTGCACCTAGTCTTTCCAACTGCGACAAATTCAAGTCAATATATTCTGCTGTTCCCACCTTTTCAGGAATAGATCGAATATCTCCACTGTGTTGACATCCTGCAATAGTCAAACGAGAATATGAACAAAACTCAGTCCGGTCTGCATAAGCTACACAGCAACTCAAATCCATATCCAAATGCTGCGCAGATAAGCCTGCACCCCATTGCATAAATAAACGTACCGTATCACCTTCGACAGGAAAACTAGTACCCATCAGTGCTTCAGGTAAGTCTTGAACTTGTTGACTACGGTCGCCAATCGCTACTGGAATATCGTATAATTCTTGATTGATATAAATGGATCGATGATCATTTTTATCTGCCAAAAATCGCTGCTTAATTTTTAATAAAGTCAAATTTCGAACAGCTTCTTTCATCTCTGTTAGTTGCTCATTATTATAAAGATTTACTAATTTATTAACAGCAATCTTTTTATTCACACCTCCCAGAGGCTTCACAGAACGAACAGCATCTTTTGTAAAATAAATATCTGCGTACATATTCAGAGTGTAAACTAAACGTGCAGGTACTTGATCCAAAATTTGTTTAAAATGTTCAAGCGTTTCTCTATAACCAAACCATAACATAGTCGAAAATAGCGAACGAGCAAAAAGGCCTGGTCGTTGTTTTAATAGGATAAAAGTATTCGTCGCATCATTTTTCAATTTAAAATGATTGACCCGTCCTTGCCATACTTCGTAGTTCTGATTATAGAAAGTATCTAGCAATTCCCGTAACTGTTCATAGCCTTTGCGCTTACTCAATTCTCCCAAACGTAAAGCACGAATCACTCGTACCCAAATTCCACGTTTAGGATGCATCTGCGCACACTGCGTTGCAATATCTAGTGGGATATTATTTATCCAGCGCGCGTACATCTTGGCTTCCGTCCGAGAAAATTTCAGCTTCAGCTCATTCATTGAGGTAATCTTCGCAGTGGTACTTGTATCTAAAGAAGCGCGAAAATGACACGCATTTTGAACTACGCGACGACTAATTACTTTAGGCTCTACAATTTGTAAATAACCTGTATGCTTATACCACAAGTAACGTAAGATATCTACTGGACTTTTAAAATAACGACCTGCTTCAGAAGCTTTATCCATTTGTACCAATTCATCGATTACCAGCATCTGGGTTTCTTTCATATTAACCTCAGCATCGGAAGGAACGCCAAACTCAGTCAGATAAATTTTTAAATTATCTACTTGAGTAGCGCTCAACGCCACTGGTGAAGAAAGTAAAGTCTTTACATAGTTTATAAGATCATTTTTAGTCCAAAGGTCCAAAGTTTTAACTTTATCTACTTTGTAATCCAATTCAGAAAACGTAAATGGCGTTCCACAAAAGGGGCATCCGTTATACCGTTCTAAAGGAAAAGTATTTTCAGGAATGAGATGACCACAGGCGAGGGTAGTTCCAGATCGGCCAGGAAAAATATTCGCAAAAGCAGTTTTCAAGTGATCTAAAATAGATTCTCCTGTGGGAATATCCCAGTTACGAATTAGTGGTGTCCAATTCTTATCTACATTGGTTACTTCTTGTAAGGTGTTTAATATCACCATTTTATCAGTCGCATTGATCTGGTTGATGGCTCGTAATAAACCTTCAGAAAAACCATAACCAAGTTTTGCACAGTTGGCCACGAGTACCGCTGTGGTTTCGCTCATGGTATGCGTTGTTTCCGAATTAATTTTTAATTCAGGAAGATAGATCGCGTTTTGTCGTAAAGACAATTTTATTAAATTAGTTTTCATAACTTTTTTTAAAAGAACAGGTAATTGAAAATCTCTTATTCAAGCCGGCCTTAACCGCATCTTGATCCAACTAAGAAGTAAGACTTTCTTGACCTGTTGTTAGATAATTGATCAACTTTCGAGATGGATTCGAACCATAATGTCCAATTGAAGTAAGTTGATCTTGACCTTGATTTTTTTAAAAGAGCAGGTAATTAAATAAGTGGACAATGTTCAGTAGTGTTTGGAGTAACTTATTTTTGACCTGCTTTAAAATCATTCCGTTATGGAATGATTTTTCTTTTTAATTCTTTTCTTCAGTATTCTTTTTTTCAGTACGTCACTTATCTCTACGCTTACGCCACGGTGCATTTTTCTGCCAATCACCTGCCATAATACAACCGTACGGAAGAACTTCATCAACCACCTTTCCCAATTCAAATTCTGCCATTTGTTCACGCACGTTTTGTGCATTTTTATAAGCAGAAGGTAATTCAGTAATATCAATTTCTTTAGAAAAAAAGCGAACATCTAATCCGGCAGTTTCTTCCGCAAAAATCTCGGTAATCGGTGTAGCCCCTTTAGACTTACGGTGAGCGGTACGGCTTAAATTACGTCCCGCTCCGTGTGGCGCAAAACCTAAATTACGATCAGTGGTCGTTCCTTCCACCATCAAGATTGGCTCCGCCATATTCAATGGAATCAAACGTGGTCCCGTAATATCTGGCATATATTTATCATCTAACGGTGTTGCTCCTTTAGCATGGTAAAATAAATCTCCATCACGAAAAACAAAATTATGTTCATTCCAAAAACGGTTTTCAATCGTCGCATTTGCTTTTTTTGCCGTCTCGTTGTGAATACAAATATGGTTTTCTTTGGTCCATTTTCTGATCACTTGCAACGCATCCCAATAATCTTGTCCTTCTTCGGTGTCAAAAGGAATCCACGCGTTTTGCTTCAATGTAGCTGGCGAAATTTCCTTTCTAAAACGCTCGGCGATCTTCATCCCGTAGGTAAATAATTTTGCGCCCACTCCACGAGATCCGTGATGTGTAATCATCATCGTATTACCAGTTTTAGCAGAACGACCAACGTATAAGAAATGATTTCCATCTCCTTGTGTTCCTAAATGCTTTCTAGCTAATTGAATAAAATTTTGATTTCCTAAAATTTTATTGTCTTCAAAAGCAGCTAACAATTCTTGTGGAAAGCGATATTGATCATTACGCTCGCGACCACCTGGTCCGAAATGGGTAGAAGCGTGCGCCGCATCTAAAATCGTCTTTGGATCTGCTTTCCCAAAATCAGTCAACATCACAGAACAACAAATATCAGCAGAGTGCATTCCTGGATGGATCGCATTCTTGGTCACCACCACACCACCTACTGGAATTGTTCCAACAGATCCTGCTGGACAAGCATCAGGCATGATAGCTCCACTGACTACCGTCGGAGTTTTCATAACGGCTTCCATCGTTTCCACCACCTTATCTATATTCTCTGTTTCTAATGGATTCTCTGCTTTGATATTAACGGCAAATGGAATCGCTGTTTCGTGTAATGGCTGAATCGGTTTTTGACGGAATTGTTCCAAATATTCCATCATCTCTGCTTCCGTCAATTGATTTTCATTTAAATATGGAATGGCTTCTTTAAACCATTTACCAGATCGAAACCCTAAATCTATTAATGTTTTTCCTGTAATCATCTTTGTTTCATTTTTCATAATCATAATAATTTTAATCCAGGAATAGTTCCCTTCGTTATTGATAATACAAAGATGGAGTAATACTACGCAATCATTTTGCGTAGTAAGAAATATTTTTTAAATTTGTCTATGGCACAGAATAAAAATGCACTAATCCGCTATAAAACGATCGATCAATGTTTACAAAATAGTTATCGGCAGTGGACATTGGAAGATTTGATTACCGCTTGTTCGGATGCTTTATACGAATATGAAAACAAGCATACGAACGTTTCTAAACGTACCGTACAACTTGATATTCAGTTAATGCGGGGTGATAAATTGGGATATAACGCACCAATTGAAGTGTATGATAGAAAATATTATCGCTATGGCGATCCAAATTATTCCATTACCAATATTCCTTTAACAGAAAACGATATGGGCATTCTCTCCGAGACGGTGGAGATGCTCAAGCAGTTTAAAGATTTTTCTCTGTTTTCAGAATTGGGTGGAATTATTCAGCGGTTAGAGGATAAGGTCTATTCTGAAAAAACAAATCAATCTGCGATTATACATTTAGATAAAAATGAAAACTTAAAAGGACTGAAATTTTTGGATGCGCTTTATCAAGCGATTTTAAAAAAGATTTGTCTAAAAATAAATTATCAATCTTTTAAAGCGCGAACACCTACCGAAATTATCTTTCATCCTTTTATTTTAAAAGAGTTTAATAATCGTTGGTTTCTAATTGGTAAAAAACATGGCCAAGATCAGATATTGACTTTAGCGCTTGATCGAATTATTTCGCTAGACTTAGATTTAAAAACACGTTATCGAAAGAAAAATTTTGATGGAGATACTTATTATAAAAATACCATTGGCGTAACGGTTTTAAATGAAAATAATGTAGAAACGGTGGTTTTAAAAATTGACAAACGGAACGCACCATATGTACTCACCAAACCTTTTCACCATTCACAAGAGGTAATAGAGAAAGCGAAATGTGGTGGCGTTACTATCAGTTTAAAAGTACACCATAATTTTGAGTTGGAAAGATTGATTCTTGGTTTTGGCGCTTCGATTGAAGTACTCAAACCTCGTCGCTTACGCAATCGAATCAAACAGAATCTGAAATATAATCTTACTCAGTATGAGTAGATATAGCGTAAAGACAACGTAAAGACAATTCACGTAAAGACAATTCACGTAAAGACAATTCATGAATTGTCTCTACCTTGTCTCTACTTAGCCCCCATATAAATATCAAAAGTAACCGCCAAGTTCCCTTTTGTATCTTCTAATGCAATTGGCAAAATCCGACGCGCTGCTTTTTCTTGAGAAGCCCAGCGATCCTTTTCGATGTGTGGATCACCTTGAAAGTATAATTGAGAAACGAGTTCACGACTATTTTTTTCAGTCACGCGAAAGTGAATATGAGCAGGACGATAAAGTTGCCCATTTAAATATTTTCCAGGTAGAATAGTTCTAAAAGAATATTTACCATTTTGATCTGAATACCATTTTCCACGTTGTCGAAAAGCACTTGAATCATTATCATATTCTCCTTCTGTATTACAATGCCAAATTTCGACGAGCGTATTGGGTAACGGCGTAACACAATCGGGACCGAAGACCGTACCCTGCAAAGTAATAATCGAACCTGCCAATCCCTGATATGTCAAGTCTTGTCGCAACGGAGCTTCCGCTCGATAAAAAGGACCAAGAATATCATTGGTGGTATCGCAATCTCCGACAAAGCGGTCAGCTTCTTTTGTTACCATTCCAAAAGCAGATACACTACAAATAGCAAGAGTCGTCTTTTTGAGAAAATCTTTTCGACGCATAATAATTGATTATTGGATGAATAAGAAGTTGTTTACTTCTGTAGAAGGGGCTATTCTTTTAACGTAAAAAATACGGCTTTGTTGTCTTCGGAAAAAGTAGAAGGTTTTTAATGTTAAATATTTTGAATGGAAGAACATTTTCTGCTAAATCAAGTATATAAATTTAGATTCACCTTTCAATAAATAGAAAAACAATGAAGAAAAATATTTTAAATTTAGGACTATATTTTTTATTACTATCAGCTACTTTATTGGTAGTCTTTGCAGGATGTAAAGATGATGAAGAAGTGAATAAAGCAGACTTTATTGGTACTTATTCAGTTATAGAACTTTGTAATGGAAATAATGCTGCTTACACACTAACTATTGGCGATGTAATGGACAGCGATAATCAAGTCACGGTAACAAATCTATGGGATTGGGAAGAAACCATAAATGCGACGATCAGTGATAATGTACTTACGATTCCTGCGCAACTTTCTGATGGAATCACTTTTACAGGAAGTGGAGAACTTACGGGTTCTACCTTAGTGATTAACTATACTGCCGTAGATAATTTAGATACAGAAAATTGTATGGCAACTGCCACTCGACAATAATCTCTCTTTCAGAAAATAATGCAAATCTGGAGTTAAATTTCTAATTAATAAAAAAAAAATTTGGAAGGTGCTTCTTGCCGCTTGCTATTTGCTTCTCTCTATCGCGCGCGATAGAAGGGAGCAAGAAGCAAATAGCAATCAGCCAGAAGCAAAATATCCCAAATTCAATTAGAAGATGATGTTTCTTTAATTTGTATATTTATTTCCAACTCCTGATTCGCATGAATAATTAATACTAGTCAAAGCCTCCATTTTATGGGGGCTTTTGTTTTTTTACACAAGGCTGAGAAAATCAAAAGCCTGGATTAAGGAGTATTAAAAACTAAGCATCGATATTTTGCTAAATTTGTGGTTCATTTTTAAACAACTTCGGAGTAAGAAGTAAACAAAGTACAGACTTTAATCATTAGTTAATACATGGATTCATTTACGCAGATAGCATTGGGTGCAGCGGTTGGAGAAGCTGTTTTAGGGAAAAAAGTAGGAAACCGCGCGATGGTTTGGGGAGCAGTTGGAGGTACGATTCCCGATTTGGATATTCTGGCCAATTTCGTGACGGATGAAATGACCGCATTGGCGTTTCATCGTGGCATTAGCCATTCTTTTTTGTTTGCAGCGACCTTTCCAATTGCTTTAGGGTGGCTGGTTCATCGCTTGTATAACAGTGGTACGTATAAAACCAAAGGGTATAAATCCTTGGTGATTTTTGGGGCAATGCTATTTTTTACAGCAGTAGCTACCGTTATTTCTGCCATTCCAATTTTGACGGGAGGAGATCCTTATTACCCCACGATTATTGGTTTTATTTTGGCGGGAATTGGATTAGCACATTGGCTAAAAGTCTCTTACTATCGAGCAGAATTAACCGAAGTAAATGCTAGTTGGAAAGACTGGTCTTGGCTATTATTCTGGGCGGTATTTACCCATCCTTTGTTGGATTGTTGTACCGCATATGGTACCCAAGTTTTTCAACCTTTTTCTGATTATCGAGTCGCATTAAATAATATCTCGGTGGTTGATCCAATTTATACTTTACCGTTGATCATCTGTTTATTTCTAGCTGCGCGGCTGTTTAGAAATTCTAGACTTCGAAGCTTACTAAACTATTTTGGATTAGGATTAAGCACCGCTTACCTTCTTTTTACCTTTTGGAATAAATCCAGAATAGATACTATTTTTGAAAAAACGATGATTCGTGACGAGATTGTTTGGGAACGTTATACAACCTCACCTACCATTTTTAATAATGTACTTTGGAATTGCTTGGCAGAAAGTGAAGATGCATTTTACTATGGAAAATATTCTCTTTTGGATAAAGAAGCAACGGTTAATGATCTGGTTAGAATTCCGAAAGGACACGAAAAAATAGCAGCCTATCAAAATGATGAAACCATTAAAACACTACAATGGTTTTCTAATGATTATTATAATATTGTCACTAATAGCAAAGGAGAATTACAACTTAACGATTTACGTTTTGGAACAGGGAGCGAAGGTGTTCGGTCAGATGAAGATTATATTTTTAAATTTGTTCTGAAAGAGGAAAATGGAAAAATTACTGCCAGTCAAACTCGAGAACGCAGCGAGACGATTAGCGAGACTTTTGTAACCTTATGGACGCGGATTAAGGGGAAGTAATTTTACTTATTCTTCTTAATCCATTCCTGAAATTTCTCAAATTTTCCTGGATGATAAGCCGAGACATTATCCGTCTCTTCTGGATCCGTAATCATATCAAATAACTGCCATTTTGATCCGGAATTTTGTCGGTACATCTTCCATTGATTATAACGCAAAATTTCTGGACCATTTTCATCCGTAGATTTCCAATATAAAATTCGATCATCGAGTGGAGTAGTAGGTTGTTTTAAGTTTTTATAAAATGATTGACCGTCTATCGTACTGCTTGAATACGGCAAGGTTAAAAAATCAGCAATAGTTGGAAATAAGTCTGCCGTATAAATTGCTTGATTGGTAGCTCCTTTTTTTATTTTATCATTCGCAGAATAAAAGACCAATGGTACGTGAAGACTCGTTTCGCTATATGCAGTTCCTGAACCTGCCAATGCCGTAAATACGATCAAATCATTCGGTGAAACCTTGGTTAATAGATTGGTTACTTCTTTGTTTAGTTTTGCTAAACTATTCGAACTTAGTTTAAGAACATGAATGGTAGGATCCTTTTGATTTTTAGGCCAATTTGCAACACTAGTATGTTCGAGTATTTTATAATTTTTTGCAGCAAGTGCGTTTTTAAAATTATCAAGATTTTTTTTATCAAAACCATCAGACAATAAATGTCCGGTATGCATACCAGTGTTTAGTGCTTGTACTGCTAAGTTAGATTCTGGACTACTGGTAAAAGCATTTCCAAAGACGACCCCGTTTTCGGTTAGTTGCGCCAATGCAGGGTGTACTTGTAAATCTTTGATTCCATCCTCATTCCATGCTGTTGGCCATTTTTCTACCAATAATAAAATCACCTCAGGATCACTGGAGGTCTTATCTGAACAAGATTGAAAAAACAGTATTGAAATAAAGAAAAAACTAAGCCAGCGCATAGGTAAGGTGTTTATAACTTTGTTGATAAAGAAGTTGTTTAAAAATGAAGCACAATGGTTACGGCTAAATCATTGATTACCAATACTTCACAAATTTATCGGCATCATAGCTAAGGCTATGAACCTCAAAATTTCTATCGTCTTGATAATCAAGCTTCTAGCCTCACCTTTTGTGAACATTCTTAAACAACTTCAAATTAATCAATGTACAAAATATAATTATTGACACAAAAAAAACACCCCGGAGATAACCCCGAGGTGTTTTTATAGTTGTTTTCTATAATTAGGCTATTTACTTTTCTTGAACGCATGTGAAAATGCGAATAGAGAGAAAGCCAATGGCTAAAAGCAAATAGCTAACAGCAGACCAAAAATTACTTGCCGAACATTCCGCCCAACTTGTCTCCTAAACCTTTAGCTACGTCGCCTAGTCCGCCAGCAGCATCGCCAGTCAAACCTTTAGCTACGTCACCTAGTCCGCCAGCAGCGTCACCAAGACCACCTAGCTTATCGCCAAGTGCACTTTTAGCCATGTCAGCGATTCCGCCACCTAGGCCTAGCTTGCTCATCAAACCATCTTCCGTTACTTCACCGCCGTCACCTAATTGACTTGCTAATCCGCTAACCATACTAGTCATTCCAGTTCCTGCTACCATACCAGCAACACTCTCAGGCAATCCTAACTTTGACATGACACCTGCCATCATTTTTGCCTTAATTCCAGAAAAAATTGGGTTGCTAGCTAATCCACTAGTACCACCGTTGAACATCCCAAGGATGCCACTCACATTTCCTCCAGTTACCTGCTCCATTAGGCCAGACTGTAAACTCTCTTGCGCTACTGGAAGCACTGCTTGTGCTTGTTCCGCGTTGATTCCTGCTTTTTCAGTAAGCTCGCTAATTACGTTTCCGCCAACGGCGCTCATTAATTGATCTAACATATTTCTTTTATGTTTTTAATGGTGAAAAATAAAATTTCCTTGATTTTCATCAAGTTGGAAGTTCTAGTGATTTAACTTCCAATTAATACATTATATTATACGAAAAAAAAAGGGATTAGGTCACACTAAACACATCTATTTTTTAATAATGTTTTATATCAAATAGGTATAATCTTAATAATATAGAGGTAATCTTGATCTGTTTGTGACAATTTTGTGACGTTAAAAATTTACCAAAAAAAGACAGTAAATATCCAATGTTAATTCTTTGTAAAGAATCTTTTACCATTCTATTAAATATCTCTTCTGGCTTCTTGTTCCTTTTACAATAACTTAAAATAGGTTTTACAATAACTTAAAATGATTTTCTAGTAATTAATCTAAATGACCTCTAATTTTGCGGTGATAGATTAAAAGACCCCTAAGCGTCAATTATTAATTCAATGAAAATCAAAAAGATGAGCTCAAAATTTTACACGCTATTTATTTTATTTGCTTTTTTCACTACGAATATTTCTGCGCAGACAGTGGTTACCGATAGTGATTTAGTAGGAGGACAGACCTACACTTGGACGAGTGATACAGAATATCTATTAGACGGATATGTTTATTTAGAAGCAGGTGGTGTTTTAAATATTGAGCCTGGAACGGTAGTTCGTGCTAAGTCAAGTGGATCAAATGGAGATGCGACTTCTGCTTTGATTATCGCTCGTGATGCACAAATCAACGCAGTAGGAACGGTAGATAATCCGATCATTTTCACGGGTGAGTTTGATAATTTAGATTTTACGATAGATTTCACTGCTACGGATAATAAAACCTGGGGAGGGGTAATTATTTTAGGAAATGCACCAATTGGTGAAGATGGAGGCGAAGATGGAATCGAAGGGATTACTTCTGAAAACGAACCGAGAGTACTTTATGGTGGTAATGATCCTGCGGATAATTCTGGTACGATCAAATATGTTTCACTTCGTCATGGTGGTAATGAAATCGCTGCGGATAATGAGATCAATGGATTAACTTTAGGTGGTGTTGGAAATGGTACTACGATTGATTATATCGAAGTTTTTGCAAATTCTGATGATGGAATTGAGATATTTGGTGGAACCGTAAATATCACTCACGCGGTAGTTGCTTTCCAAGGAGATGATGCTTTTGATGTAGATGAGTCTTGGGATGGATACATTCAATATGCTTTTTCTATTCAGCAAGATATCTCTAATGAAATCGGTGATAATGCCGTAGAATACGATGGTTCAGAAAGAGCAGATTTAGGCCCTAAAACAGTTGGACGTATCTATAACGGAACTTTTATTGGTTCTGGTAGCGCGGGAAATAGTAATGGATTACGTTTAAAGTCTGATGGTGCCGTTCAATTTTGGAACTGTGTATGGACTGATATTCAAGGTGGTGTATTCCGAGTACAAGATACGGCGATTGATCGTCTGAATGCAGGAGAAACGGTATTTGCCAGTAATATTGTCTTTGAATATGGGAGTCTAGAAATCGATCCAGATAATGCTTTTACGATCACTGGATTTGAAGAAATTGATCCAGAACTTGCTAGCATCTCTCGTTTGCCAAATAATCAATTAGATCCTCGACCAGGCAGTAATAATTCTCCTCTTTTATCTGGTGCTGCTACCCCAACGGAGGCAGGCGTTGAAACACCAAGTTTTCGTGGTGCTTTTTCTGATAACCTATGGTTAGAAGGTTGGACGGCATTAGATGCTTATGACTACTTAGGAGATATCTCCACTTCTACGGTTGATTTTGCAGAAAGCAGAGAAGGTGTGGTATTGTCTACAGCAATTCCTAATCCAGCTACAGATGAAGCTCGCTTCAATTTTTCTTTGCCAGTGACTTCGCTAGTAAATCTACAAATTACGGACCTGAATGGACGCAACGTTGCTAACCGAAGCCTGGGACAGATTGGTGCTGGAGAAAATTCTTTTAATCTAAACGTGAGTAATATCGCTAATGGATTTTATATCATCGCTTTACAAACAAAAGACGGTATCGTAACACAGAAGTTTACGGTACAGAGATAAATACTTAAAGGAAGGAATCAAATTAAATTTGATTCCTTCTACTTTTTACAAAAGATCTCGAAAAACCAATTTTAAAATACATTAATACTGTTAACCTGAGTATCAATTAAAAATCATTTTCTGATACTCACAAATTTTTCTCTAATGAAAAAGTTTATTCTTTTCGGCATTGCTTGGATGCTTTTTACCCTTAACTCTTTTGCTCAAGGAACCATTAGTGGTTCTATCATTGACGCCGAATTCGGTGATGGTTTGATTGGAGCCAACGTAGTTATTGAAGGGACCACTACTGGTGTTTCTACTGACTTTGAAGGTAAATATCAGTTAAAGACAGCCGCAGGCACTTATACGTTAGTTGTTTCTTATCTTGGTTACAGCGATAAAAAGATTGAAGGTGTTGAAGTTAAAGACAGCGAAGTTACCTATCTCGATGTCACCATGTCTGAAGGTGGTGTAGAACTAGATTTAGATATTGTTGTTGTTGAAAAAATGATCGAAAGATCTGAAAATGCCGTTCTATTATTACAGAAAAAATCAGATAAAATCCAAGATGGTATTTCTTCTCAAGAAATGGCCAAACTTGCAGTTGGTGATGCTGCTGGAGCTATGGGAAAAGTAACCGGTGCAACGGTCAGTGGTGGTAAATATATCTATATCCGTGGTTTAGGTGATCGTTATTCACTTACGCAGCTAAACGGTTTGGTGATCCCAAGTGCAGATCCTTACCGAAATGGTGCACAGTTGGATTTGATTCCTGCTAATTTATTGGATAATATTATTACTTCCAAAACATTTACACCAGATCAGCCTGGTACGTTTACCGGAGGAGCTGTCAACATCAAAACCAAAACCTTTCCAGAACAATTTAGCCTGACCTTTTCTACTAGTGCAGGTTTTAATAGTCAGAATAATTTTAATGATGGATTTTTAACGCACCAAGGTGGTAGTACTGATTATTGGGGATATGATGATGGTGGTAGAGCTCGACCTGAAATATTGGATAGCCCAGAGGTGCAGCGTACATTTGAATTAGGATCTACCAATCTTCCGGTATTGGCTAGACTTAACATCGACGACGAAGGAGCAACACTTGCTAATGCAGCAGACGCCGCTATTAGATCTGTTAACAGCCAATTTACACCAACTGAAGAAACTTCTTCTTTTGATCACGGTTATGGTATTACTTTCGGTAACCAGTATAATTTTGGTAAAAATGCTTTAGGAGTAATTGCCTCAGCTTCTTTTAAGAAAAGATACGAACACTTACCTGATTTTGTTCGAAAAAACTGGAATGCTCGGGATATTAATGCGGATGATTTATTCAATGAAGGTGATTTTAGAGAAACACTTAGTAACGAATCTTCTACGCTGAATGGATTGCTTGGACTTTCTTATAAAATTAATAACCTGCACAGTATTTCGCTAAATACTATTTATAATCATAGCACAGATAAGACTTCTCGTTTTATCACCGGAGAACGTCCAGATAATATCGTATTACCAGATATCGTAGAAGGACGAGAATTATTTTTCCAAGAAAGAGAAATGAAGAATATCCAAGTGGGAGGTAGTCACGCTATCCCTGCAGCAAGTAATTTATTAATAGAGTGGAAATGGAGTCAAGCTACTTCTTCTATGATCGATCCAGATCGTCGCTTTTTTGAAAACGAATTCAACACAGAATCTCTTGAATATCGAATTCCTGCTTCCAATGTACAGCGTCCCTTCCACTTTTTTCGAGATTTAGCGGATGAACAAAGTGATTATAAAATTGATTTTACTTTACCATTAAAAAACAAATTCAAACTTAAATTTGGTGGCTTATATACAGATAAAAGTAGAGAGTTTACAGAATTCCGATACCAGATTGAAGAAAATGTTGGGTTTACTCAGTCATTCGATGGAAATACAGATGATTTCCTAAGTGATGATAATATTGGCATTGTTGGTGAGTTTGAACCTTTAGGTGGCTTTATTTTAGGTAATTATCTGCAAGATCGTACCGAGGCTAAAAACCAGTATATTGGAACGGATCAAGTGGCAGCTGGTTATTTCATGGCTACTTTACCAATTACCAAAGATCTAAAATTTGTGGGAGGAGCTAGAGTAGAAAAGACAGATATTTTTGTGGAAAGTGCGGATACCAGTCGAACACCAGGAATCATTGACCAATTAGATGTACTTCCTTCTGCCAACTTTATCTATGCTTTAAATGATAATATGAATCTGAGGGCTTCTTACAGTACAACGATTGCTCGTCCTAATATGAGAGAGATAGCCCCATTTGAATCTTTTGATCCTTTGATCAATACTATCTACCTCGGAAATGCGGAACTGAATCGAACAAAAGTTCAGAACTTTGATTTACGTTGGGAATGGTTCTTAAAGCCGGGCGAATTAATCGCCGTTAGCGGATACTATAAAGATTTTACAGATGCGATCACTTTATTCCGATTACGGGAAGCAGGGAATGTATTCCAATATAAGAATGTTGAAAATGCCAACCTATACGGAGTAGAAATTGAATTAAGAAAGAATTTGGAAACGCTGATTCCTGCGTTGAAAAACTTTAAGTTCAGTACTAACTTATCTTTAATCAAATCTAACTCTGATGTTCCAGACGAAGACAATTTAGGATTGGATCCAACGAGTCGTCCTTTCGAAGGGCAAGCTAATTATATCCTTAATACTTCGCTTTTATACTCCAACATTGATATGGGCCTAGATGCGTCTTTGTCCTTAAATACAACCGGAGACAAACTAGCGATTATTTCTAACGAAGGAAATCCTGATATCTATGATCGTGGTCGTTCGCAATTAGACTTTACAATTTCTAAGAAATTCAAAAACCTTAACGTAAGACTTTCTGCCAAAAACTTATTAAACAGTGCTTACCGGAGATCTTCTGAATTTAAGGACCAAGAATTTATTTATTACGAGTATACAAGAGGTATTACTTATGGCGTAAATCTTTCTTACACCATTCGATAAAACCTTATCCAAGAATAACAGTATTATGTATTTTAGCTCGAAGTAACAACCG
>CALKJE010000347.1 GCA_937995675.1 uncultured Saprospiraceae bacterium | reverse complement strand
TTAATGAAAATAAAATTAGGTGCGATACTCTTTTGAGTGTCGCACTTTTTTTTGCTTAAGATGAAAATTAAATTTGAAATTGCGGTTGAACCTACCTGCCTGCAGGTTTGCAGGTGAAAAAATAAAAATAAGCACTCTTTTATTTTAGTTAGAAAATGGAAGAGATTTATTGGCAGATTTGAGTCGTTGGAATGAGTAGATTTAGGGAGTTTTTCTTTCGTAATTGACTCCATAATTTTAAAGAGTGAGTGACAGAATAATAGGTGTTTGGGTTGTCCTACACTAACAAATAACCCAAATTCAAACAATTTAAAATTTTGAAAATATAAATAATTCAATCAACTTATTTAAAATTTAAATGTTATGCTGAATATAATTTTAATAAAAATAGATATCTTAAAATATAATTTCTAAATAAAAGTCTATATATTTAAACTAAATTACCATTAGCCCCTACTTTTTTAATAAAGATATTGCCAAGTGAATTAAAGAGGAAGAGAGGAACTGAGAGATTAATAACCCCTCTTTACTGAGATCTGTCAGAATATATTCTGGCAGATTTCTTATTTTTGTAGAAACAAACATTCTATAATATGGCAGTAACGTACGCTTTTGATGTTTACGGTACTTTAGTAAATACCAATGTCATTCAAGAAGCATTGGTTCGTCTCGTTGGTGATCACGCTCCTTTATTGATGGATGCTTGGCGTAGTAAACAACTCGAATACTCTTTTCGTCGAGGATTGATGAATCGTCATATAGACTTTATGGTTTGTACACGACAAGCCCTAGTTTATTGTTGTCAATACTACAATATTGTGCTGACCGAAGCAGAAGAGAACAGGATCATGGAAGCCTATCGATCTCTGCCAGCTTATCCAGAAGTAGCAGGTGCTCTCCGAGAATTAAAAGAAAGAGATATTCCGTTTTATGCTTTTTCTAATGGCAGTAGTCCCGCCGTAAAACACCTACTAGAACAAGCGGGAATCCTTGATTTGTTTACTGGAATTGTGAGTACCGAAGCGGTTCAAAATTTCAAACCCAGTCCTACCGTTTACAAATATTTTTTAGATATAACGAACACGTCTTTACCAAATGCGTGCTTGGTTTCAGGTAATAGTTTTGACATCTTAGGAGCTAAGTCAGCTGGCATCAAAACCGTCTGGGTAAAACGAAATGTGAATCAGTTTTTCGATCCTTGGGGTACGGCGCCGGATCGGGTGATTCGGGATTTAGGTGAGTTGCAGGGGTTTCCTGTTTCGACCGTAGAGATGCAGTAGAGATGCAGTAGATACAATTCATGAATTGTATTTACGGCATCTCCTTGCTACGAGTTTTGCGCTTGCTTTTTGACTCCTATTGTGAGCATTTTTCAAATAGCAAATGCAAAATCAAGCGCAAAAGCAAATTTAGCTTTCCCTAAAGAATTTACATTATCTTATTTTGAATCATTGGCTTTTTTCTATTCTTAAAATCAATAATAGCTAGATATCTCGTCTTAGTTTTTGCCCTTGCTTTTGCTTTTGAAGTTGCGCTTGAATAAGTCATTTCGATAAAACAAAAAAATGCCTTTCCTCAACCGAGAAAAGACATTTTTTTTATTAAGAGCTTGTGTTATTATCGTACTATTTTTATTCAGCCTTCTTTTTATTTAAGTTAGCCAATCCACGTTCTTTTTGTAGTGCTTCTACTTCAACCATTACTCGATCAATTAGATCGTAGTGCATCATGCTAGTTGAAGCATATTCTCTGGCAGAAGAAAGGAAGTCTCCAGCCATTTCATAATCACCATTGGTTTTGAATTCCATAGCGATTCCCATCCAAGCTAACTGAAAGTTTGTTTCTGTTTTTAGGATATCGGTGATTTGTAAATTTGCTTCTTCTTTGATTTGCTGTAAGCTACCGGATAATTTCTTTCCGTTCTTAAAGATGTAAGCTGCACGATTGCTTAGTCGACCATTTCTCCAATTAGAAATCATTTTATCTCCATTTTGGAAATTAAAGATGGCTTTTCCTGTTAACTTATTCATCTTCCACTCTCCACTTAAAGTATCTCCACTTGCCCAAGTAATCATTCCTTCTCCTTGACGCATTCCACCATCGGTCATACCACTAAATACACTTTTATCAGAACGGATTAAAGTTCCTTCTCCGTGTGGAATTCCATTTTGCCAGTCACCACTATATAATGCACCATTCTTATAACGCATCGTTCCTTTTCCATGAATAGAACCATCCATGAATGCTCCAAGGTACTCATCTCCGTTTTCGAAGATCGCAGCTCCTTGATCGCCGATCATATCATCTCTCCACTCTCCGTCGTAAGTTGTTTTTTTATTAACCATCTTACCATAACCATGACGGTTACCGTTTTTGAAACTACCTTCGTAGTAAACATCTCCTGACCAAGTCATTCTTCCTTCTCCGTTAGGCTTACCGTCTTTAATGCCTCCTTCATAACTTCGTCCATCTTCCCAAGCTACATAGCCAGTATCGCAATTAAGATCTACATCAACACAAGTAGTTTCAATTACTCCACTATTACCCTGTGCAGGATACTTAATAATATACTGTGCCGAGATAAAACCAGGTGCCGTTAATAAAATAAATAAAATTAAGTTGGTTGTTAAAGTACGCATGGTGCTTATTTTGTTTTTAAAAAATATCGGGGAGAAAATCTGGAAAGTAAAAGGAAGGGAATTATTTCAGATGCAATCTATAGGACAAAAAGCATACCGTTAAGAACAAAAAAAGCCGATATAACATAAAATTATATCGACTTCCTAAAAGTATATTTTTATTTAGAATATTTTATTAATTAATAATCAATTTTTTAACAGTCATTTTATCTCCAAAAGAAACTTTACAAAAATAAATACCTGCTCCAAAATCTTTGGTATCTATTCTTAGTCTTTCTCCATTAAAAGAGCGTTGAAAGGTTGATCGACCCAATAAATCGAAGATCTCTATATTATATAATGCTCCTGTAAATGCTTCCATTCGTAACTCAACATACTCATTGGCAGGATTAGGAAATACTTGAAAAGCGGGACCTTCTGATAGATTCTGGTTACCAACCGTTCCGTCGATATTAAGATCTGTTTGATAAAAATTTAAGCCACCACGAAAATTTCCTAATAATACATCCAAGACTTCGTCTCCGTCAATATCTGTCATACTGATTCTCGACTCTTCTCCTACTCTAACATTATCACCATAATTATCATCCACTAAATTAAAAGCACCCTCTAAATTATTTTCAATATTATCATAACGATAAATATGTCCAAAATTACTACCAGAGAACAAAGTATAGGAACCATTAAAATCTACAAAGATCGGAGCAGACATTCCAACATCAAAACCAAAGATTCCTACGTCTACTTGTCCAAAAAATGGATTATTAGGAGCAGCATCATGAACTGGCTGAAAAATTGGATTGGTCGGTGTACCAATATTCGGCATATAATTTAAATTTCCATTTCGCTCTCCAATCACTAAATCCAATGCACCATCTCGATTGATATCTACCAAAGTAGGCGTACTATTCTGCCCAACATCAATTCCTAGATAGTTAGGCGTAATCGTAAATTGAAAAGTGTTTCCAGCACCTGCCGTGTTCTC
>CALKJE010000346.1 GCA_937995675.1 uncultured Saprospiraceae bacterium | reverse complement strand
GGCCATACTGCTCATGCCACTAAAAAAGAAGCGCTTGATGAAGCAGCATTAATGAATAATGTGTACGCCACTTTCGTGGAAAAATTCATGGCTATTCCTGTAATACAAGGATTGAAAACGGAAAGTGAGCGTTTTGCAGGTGCAGATGAGACTTATTGTATAGAAGCTTTAATGCAAGATGGAAAAGCGTTACAGGCTGGAACTTCTCACTTTTTAGGACAAAACTTTGCTAAAGCTTTTGATGTTAAATACGAGACTTCTCAAGGAGGAAAAGAATATGTTTGGGCAACTAGTTGGGGTGTTTCTACCCGTTTAATGGGTGGCTTGATCATGACACACTCTGATGACCAAGGTTTAGTGGTTCCTCCAAAACTGGCCATGACACAAGTTGTCATTATTCCAATTCCAAAACCTTCCGCAGCAATTGATGAAGCGGCAGAAAAGATTATGAAAGAATTGAAGGCACTGGGAATTTCAGTCAAGTATGATACGGACGCTAAAAAGCGACCTGGATTTAAGTTTGCTGAATACGAACTAAAAGGTGTGCCAGTACGACTTGGTATTGGTAATCGTGATCTTGAAAAAGGTCAAGTCGAAGTTGCTCGTCGAGATACGCAAGAAAAATCTAGTCAACCTTTAGAAGGAATCGCTGAATATGTTCGTCAGTTATTAGATGATATTCAGGATAATCTCTTTAATCGAGCAAAAGCTTATCGAGATTCACACATCACTTCTGTTGAAAATATGGAGGACTTTAAAGCGGTCTTAGACGAAAAAGGTGGTTTTGTACTTGCTCATTGGGACGGAACTACAGAAACAGAAAAGAAGATCAAAGACCTCACTAAAGCTACACTTCGTTGTATACCTCTAGATGCAAAAGAAGAAAATGGTAAATGTGTGCTGACTGGAAAACCTTCTAATAAACGGGTATTATTTGCCAGAGCTTATTAGAAAGATAAAGCGATTATAAAAATCATAGCCGCGAATGACCTAGTGTTATTCGTGGCTTTTTTTATTCTAAATAAACCACATTATTCAAACTAAAAACAAAGCAAATGACTTTTAAAATGAAATATAATTTGGAATTAAACAAATAAACCCTTATATTGTTTGAAAGGACTTGTTTCCATACCTTATTTTAAGACCCGTTTTATTTATTAACCACTTTAAATGCACTGCCATGAAGACACATCAACGAGAAATTTTGATTTATTACAATCCAGAGTCTAGTGCTGATCGTAGGACGATAGCACATGCACATGGCCTCACCCGTCATATTAAAACTTATAAATTTGGGCAAACTCCTTCTACCAATACAAGTTGGTCTCAGATCATTGGAAGATTAGATTTACATCCCAAAGATTTAATGAACAAGGCGCATCCCTATTATCAGGAACATATTCGTGGTCGCGAATTTAACCGCCAAGGTTATCTAAAAATTCTAAATCATAATCCTGATCTATTAAAAGCACCAATTGCTATCAGAGGAGATCGTGCAGTACTCTGCACCAGTCCAACTGACATCTACAGACTTATACATGGGAAAACTCCAACCGAGGTGTAATACTAGATTCATGCTATTACACAGGTGACTTTATCACCATCCCTATTCTGGTCGGCCCTCCTATTCGCCAGATAATGACTTATTTCCAACCTAGGAATAATAATTGAAGGTCTGTCAGCCCCTTAAACGGTTTCCGTTTAGGGGGTTTTTATTTTTTTTGTAAAACCTCTTTATAGAATTTGTGTAAATAAAAAATAAACACAAAATGTTTTATTTTCTTAGGATAACTCAAGCCTTTTTATTACCTTTGTAATGGATATACTGTACACTCCTTTTATTAAAAACTTAGTGTCAGAAAAACCACTTTTTATCAATTCAAAAAACAACTATTATGGCATTTGACGTTGAAGGTCGTCTGTACAAAAAATTTGAAACTACTCAGGTTACCGAAAAATTTAAGAAAAGAGAATTTGTGCTAGAAATTGAAGATGGCGCTTACACTCAAATGGTTAAAATGCAGCTTACGCAAAATAACTGTGAAAAGCTAGATCCGTTCGAAGTAGATGATCAGTTAAAAGTTACCTTTTCTCTTCGTGGACGTGAATATACCAAAGAAGGAAGAACTTCTTATTTCACCAATCTAGACGCATGGAGAATTGAAAAAGCGGGCGGACAAACGAATGCAGGTGCACCTAGCGCAAGCATGGATTCATTCCCTTCTGTTGCTGATGAACCAGCAAGCACAGGCGGAGTAGATGATGATCTACCGTTTTAACGCTATTTTAATTAATCTGCTATATCAACAGACCCAAAATAATTGTATTTTGGGTCTGTTCTGTTTTTAGAATATGCTTAAAAACATCACGGCATTTTATTGATCTTATTAGAAATATATGCGTTATCTAATCTTGCTTTTTATCCTATTCTTTTTTGGCGCGCCACTTTCAGGTCAGCAATGGTTTGTTGGAATTGAAACTGCCTGGACAGACTCATTTGTAGAATGGAGACTTTACACAGAAGGAGCAATCGAAGAGGAAGAAGATTTAGATGAACTAGAAGCAACGGGCGAATTAGATCTCCGCTGGAAAAATCAAGATAACTGGACTGAGTGGGATTATGAGATCAACGATGAGCGTGGCCAAATTGCACAGGTATCTCGCAACCGCCCCGACCAATGGGAAGCTCGTGGTGATGGTGGCTTAGTGACTATGCGTCCTCGCTGGAATAATGACCTTACGGAATGGAAAATTACCGGCGGAAGTGTTTCGTTTGTTTTTAAAAGCAAATGGCGTAACAACCTCGATGAGTGGATACTCGTTGATGATCGTTACGGCCATTTTTCGTTACAAACTGCTTGGGAACGTGATCCCCGACAGTGGAATATCTATGATGAACTCGACGAGGAAATTCCTGTCAATATAAAGATGGCAATGGTTTTTATCGCTACTTTTTATAGTTCTCCTAAAATCTGATCGGCGTGTTGTTTAGCCTTCACTTTTTGAATCACTTTCTCAATCTTTCCTTTTCCGTCAATTACAAAAGTCGTTCGATGTAATCCATCAGAGGTTCTTCCCATAAATTTTTTCGGTCCCCAAATTCCATAAGCTTCAATCACTTCTCGATCCGTATCCGCTAACAATGGAAAAGGCAAATTATGTTTAGCAATAAAGTTTTGGTGTTTTTTTTCAGAGTCAGGACTCACTCCAAGTAACTCATATCCTTTGTCTTTTAAGTCTTGATAAGCATCGCGTAGATTACAAGCTTCCACGGTACAAGTTGGTGTATTATCTCTTGGGTAAAAAAAGAGAATTAACTTCTTTCCCTTGTAATCCTTAAGAGCTACTTTCTCTCCATTCTCATTTACACTAGTAAAATCCGGTGCTTTATCGCCCGGCTGTAGATTTGTCATAATAATTGAATTGATTTGTTTAGAATTCAAATAAAATCTACGGCAAATAGTTCATGAAAATACTGAATTTTTATGGACACTCTTTAGGGTTTAAGTGCTAAATTATACGATTAATTCTATCCTTAAAGATTACATTTAGATGCTTCGTGTTTCCATAAGATCGTCATATTAGTTAGCTCATCTTGTAAATTATTTGTATGACCTAGGTTATCTCCGTTACAATTCAGGATGAATGAAGCATAATTAACCACAGGATTACAGTTAACATAATAGAATACGGTCTCTCCATTATAATCAGCCATAACATAATACGAATACTCGTCTTCTTTTACATTATCTATAGCTTCCTTTAGCCAAGATATCTCTTCCGCCGGATTTAAAACATTACATGTATTATTGTAATCTTTCTCACATGAAATTATAGAGATTGATAGAAAAAATAAAAAGGCAAAAAATTGAATTACATTTTTCATTGTTAATTAAATTTAAAAGTCTTGTAAGTTAAATCACCTCAAAGCTTATGGACACTCACCCGGCGTAAACGATGGAACTCCTGCAGCACTAGCGATACACTCATTGCTATACGTGACATTATTACAACCACAAACTGGATCTACCACCGCTATACAAAGGATTGGTAATGCAGGTCCTAGTTCGCATAAGTCCTCCTCAGATTTATTACAAGCTATTACCAATAAACAAAGTAGAAAAAAGACAGATAAGCGCATTAGATTTTTCATAGCAAAATAGTTTTAGCGTTATATAATCTTATCTATATAGACGGGCCTTTATTAATAAAGGTTGGGGAGAGGCTATGATTTTTTTTTAATATTTAAATTCTTTTTCAAAAACAGTTTCATTCCTTCGATCATCTCTAACTACTAGTCGTAGTTGATGAGTCCCTTTTGCTAAGTCTTCCGAAAAGCGATGGGTCAATAGATCATTTTTAGCATCGTACTCCATTAGAATCCAATTGCCATCAATGTAAGCATCATATTCAATCTGTTTCACATTTGGAGCAGTGGCAAAATTATCGGTAACCTTAAAACTCATTCGATTATAACCAACCATATTTCTACTGAATTTTTCTGGTA
>CALKJE010000345.1 GCA_937995675.1 uncultured Saprospiraceae bacterium | reverse complement strand
AATGGTTGCTGGGTGTGATTCGAGTGTTTTTGGAGAAAATGCCTGATGTCGATGTTGATCTAATTAATAAATTCCAGTTCTCTGGGATGGAAGGTTTACTCAATCAACATATCGACTTTTTTAGTTAATCCTTCCGCTGCTTCTTTTACAAGCAAACTTTGTCTGACATCTTCTAATACCATTAATGATGCATCAATTGTAGTTTGAGGAGCTTCTACTACTGCTTCCATTTCTGTAGAATTTGCTGGTGCAGAATTAACAAAAGCAAAGTTGACAGTAACTGTTACCACAAAGAGTAAAAAAGTAAGGGAGATTTTTTTTAACATAACAAAGTTTTTTAAGGTTAATTAAATAAAAAAGTAAATAAGGTGTTATACAAAACTGTTGATTTGCTGACTAATGTCTTTACATACTCCAAAACATAGGTATTATTGACATCAGAAAACTAAAAAAGCTGACTATCAGAAGAACCGATAATCAGCTTTTTATATTTGTCAAAAGTTAAGACTTTTAGACAAAATTAATTATTCCTAATTAGGAAAATTTCTTCACTAACCAGATGATTAAAGAAATGGTACCAAATGTTCCTGCAAGCGCTCCTACTAATAGTAGAACTCCAGCAAGACCAAATCCTCCACCACTAGTTCCAATAACTGCGACAGCAATGATAGGTAATACAATTGCAGCACCCCATCCTAGTAACCAGAACTTCATCCATTTGCTAGCATCATCTTTTCCTCGAGCACGACGCTTTTCCATCTTCTTCTCAAACTTAGCGATACGCTTCTGAAGACGTTCTGCTTTACGCTCTTGTTTCTTTAATTCACGACTTTCTTTTTTAGACATTTCCTTGTCTACGACTTCTGTCTTAACATCAGCGTTAACAGGAGCATTAACAGCTAGTGCAGATTGAGTAAATACTAGACATAGAACCAAGGTTAAAAGAGTACATAATTTTTTCATACTTAAATTCATTTGAAATTGGTTATTTAAAAATAGATTTTATCAAGTAAGAAGGATTAATTTTCATAGACTTTCTCACTTTTATCAAAACAAAGATAGAAAAAATCATTAGTCTTACAAGAGACATTAAATTTAATTTTTGTTATTTTTTTTATATGATAAAAAATTTGGTTATTTAATATTTTTTATTTAGTGCTCCCGACCTTTTATCTCTCCTCGTTGAAATAAAATTTCCTCCTCTTTCTGTTGTCTTCGTTCTGCATCTGTTAATTCAAAGTCCGTTATTTTTCGTAAATCTGGCTGTCCTGCGTCTACCCAAGCGGTAAACCAAGCACTACCTATAGCTAAGATAGAAGCCTGCATACGATCTTCTACCATTCCTCCCATTCGCTTATTATAAGCGGCCGCATATTCTTTACACTGTGTCCGAATCGTGGTTTGCAATCGTTCATCATAACAATATTGCTTATCTTCCGGAAAGGTTCGACTCATATCTTTTTCAATTAATAAAACACTATCCAAATAACTATGACTGGTGAGTACTATATCCCAATAATATTCGCTTGGATCAGAAAAGTAAGTAGCCTTTCCAACAAAATAATCCCAATCTTTATCGGCAAATAATTCAGGAATTCTGCTTTCCCAAAATCCGTGAATGCCTACTTGGTCTGTCAACTGTCCATTATAATTTTCGGTGGTATGCAGCGGTACATGCGCATCACCAATATAGTGACCAAACTCGGCTGATAATCGTAAAATTTTCTTTACATCTTTATCTTCAAAAGCTTTTGTCAATCGACGTTGCATCGAAATTAAATGATAAGGTAAAATACCATATTCGCTAAAACGATCTTTTGCAAAGGCACTAGAACATTTGTATTTTAATCCAGTCGCAGCGAATAATTCTGACAGCACTTCACAATCCAACGTCCAATCATCTTCGTAATATTGAGGTAGGATATAATCTTTAAAAAATTGCTGGTAAGCTTTTTTATCTATAACAGGATCAGCCTCCGACCGCTTCAAAACACGAGGACTTTTTAAGGCTAAAAACTCATCGCCAAAGTCCACAATATCGTCCCCCATTACTCTTAAGGTATCACCAGACTTTGTGGTCATGTAGACATCGGTAAACTTCATCAACATCTTCGTCCAGTCTCTTGGGACATTATCAAATGGAGCCGTTCCCCAATGATCGATATCAATATAATGCCGGACCGCTTCATGCTTGGTAGCGTAACGACGCTTGTCTGGATCAACGGCATGATCCGTTAAAAAATCAATGTTCTTTTTGTAAACAGGCATCATCTTAGGTGGCAAAGTAAACACCGCCATTCGATTAATTCGCCGATGACCAAAGAACCCCCAATCACTTTGAGTTGCAAGTCCTCCAAACCCTATTAATAATAAAAATAGAATACCAAAAAAAGTTCGCTTATTTTTCATAATACTAAAATTTATCAATGGTAGGGTAATTTTTAATTAGGAGATGAGTGCAATATAAATTTGGCTGGTTAGCCTGTTTGCTGGTTAGCTAGTTGGCTTTCTTCATTCGTAAAATACGTTAAAGGGAAGCTAACTAGCCAACAGGCAAACCAGCTAACAGGCAAAAAATACTCCCCAATTAATGAAAAATATTGATTTCTCAAAAGTTACCGTACTATATATTTATAACGGAGTATAAGTACGTGGACAAATTAAATTCAAACATCCTCTATTTGAAAAAATAACTATAAGGTACAAACAATTTTCCAACAACCAGCTGTTGTGCCAACTGAAAATCACCATAAGAATTATCTACAAAATATCGTTCTATAGCTCCTTTACTTGCTAAGACTTGACCAGGAACATTGGGCATTTCATATTCCATATCGATGCGCTCTGGAAAGAAACTTACCGTCTGATCTTCCACGCCTTTTCCCTTTACAGTAATTTCACAAAAAGGAACCAAACTACTAATCGAATCTCGTCCAGGATGATCATTTAGAAAATTTTCTGAAATTTTAGATTTGTATAATTTTAAATATTCTTGAATTGCAGCTGGATTTGCTGTTTTTTTATTAACTGCCGTTACCTCGTAAACTGGACGGACCTGATACGCACCTGCTTCTTTATTAATCTCAAAAGACTGTGATTTGTTACGAGGATAATCAACTTTCAAATACTCAATATCTTTTGGATTCCAACGGAGCACCGCTCGATCTCGCCAGTTTTCTGGTTCATCCCAGAACCGAACTCTTAGACCTCCTTCCCAACTAGGAATATGCATCACATAGGGTTGATTAGATCCTTCCTTAATCATATAAGTACCGCGCTCATCAGAAGTCATTCCACCAACATAAAAATTAAGAACGGTATTCCCAGCGGCATCGTAGGTTTCTACTTTTATTCCCGTAGAAGCAATTGATTTAACCGCATTTTCACTCGCTCCTTTCGTCGGAATAAATTTTACTCGTTGACGTTTTAGCGTCTCCATAATATAATCAATCTTCGCAGGGCGAACTCGATGTTTGCTGTTTACATACCAAACTCCCTCTCGCTTTTCTAAGGTATAATTTGTACCTGTTTTTTTAGCAATAAAAATTCGGTGAATCTTATCGGTATCATCAACCGTTAGGCTTGTATCCCAACCTTTTCCCGAACTCCCTTTATCTGGAGCTTGTTGGATGTAAAAGTAGGTTGCTCCACCAATGAGTAAAAAAAGTATAAGTAGTAGTATCGTCTTTTTCATGCGTCTTGAATTGTAAATGAGAATTAGTTTTCTGGCTTTTTGCTTTTATTAGTTTAGCTAGTAGCGAATCTTTTCCTTCTTATAAATCGAAATAAGAATCCAAAAATAGCAAGGAATAATAAAGGAAGACCTAAGTTAAAGAGTTGCCAACTTGTTTTTTCTTTTTTAGCACGAACCTTATCTAGTAATCGTAATTTGACTTCTCTTCCTCTTGCTTCAATCACTCCTTCATTGTCTAAAAGATAATCTATCGCATTGGTTAAAAATAAAGTATTGGCAAATGTATATTTTTCATATCGATTATAACCCAGCGGTATCACTTCACCACTAGAAGGAATAATATTATTTCGGGCTACGTCCCCATCTGAAACAACAATCATTTGAGTAGGAACACTTTGTTCTTTATAGGTTTGTCCCATCGCTTTCAGACCAGCCTCCATCTCGGAAGTGACCCTGTTTCGATAGACAGAAGTAAAACTTCCTTCTAATAAAACTCCTAGTGGCATGGACGGTTTATTAAATTTTGTTTCATCTGGTTTATAACGGGCAATCTGGGTATTGACTCGTACTGGATTGAACTGCGTTCGCGTGTAAGGAGAACTTTGTAGCAATACTGTTTTTCTCAATGGCGTTGGTGTGGTCACGGTCGTATCCAACCCACTTGGAAAATACATCTGAACCCGATCCAAACTCTTTACCACCGGATGATCAGAACGAGAAGCCACCAATGGATGATAGTACCAAGGAAATAATTCCGTCTGTGCTTTACCCCCCGTTTCGCCAACCACCAGTGGGATTCGACTAGACTCCATATCGAGCACTAAATTGGGTTCAATCTTCACACCATATCGAAAGAGAATATCTTCTAAATTTAGTGGATAATCTACTGGGATATAAAATGGTTTTCCACGTAAACTGTCCAGTGTAATATCCATCCGATCAATCAACCAAAGTACCTTACCTCCATTCATCACATACTGATCTAATTTAAATTTATCTTTTTCAGAAAAAGCAGTCCTTGGTTTTGCGACGACAACCACACCTACTTTTTGAGAAATTTTAACGGTGCTATCCAAAACAATTCGTCCAGTCGCTGCATATTTTCGTAGCTCCTTTTCAAGAGATGCCGTCTGTTCAGGAATCAATTCTCCGTGACCAGCAGTAAACGCAATAACCGGTGGTGTTTCATTTTTAATTTTCTGAATAGCATCTGCTAATTTATACTCTAGAAGACTAATAGAATTATTAATCACCACTTCTGGATTGGCGCCAGGTGTTTGATTTTCTAGAAGATTTACATTTCTTGAACGATTTTTATAATAGATAATAATCCAAGGATAAATATATTGTTCTGATGTTTCATCAATCTCTTTATCTGATAATCGGGTTGGAATAACTCCGTCCTTGGCCATCTCTTGTTGACGGGCTTGTACTTCTTCCGTGGTGCCTGAAAATGGATCTTCAAAAATATATTCGATATAGCCGTTTTGAGCATTAAAATCTCCGAGCATTTCTTCGGTCGCTCGTTGTAATCTTTTAAATCCTTTTGAAAACTTTCCAGTTAATAAAACACGCACCGTCACTGGATCATCAACAGTCGCTAATAGATTGGTCGTTGCTTCCGTTAAAGTAAAACGCTTATCCTCCGTTAGATCAAAACTAGTGTAAAGATAACTTCCTAATATATTGACAAACAATAAAATACCGCCAAAGAGCAGTAGCTGAATAAGTGCCTGTATTTTGTTGCTTTTTCTAGCCATAGTTTATTTTAATGTTTGCTTTTTTTGGATGTTTTTTTTTCTGGCGAACTACTAGGTATGCTCTTAAAGCATACTACTGAACATTTTGCCATTTCTCGCCTCCCAGCTCCGGCAGTACCGCCGGAAAGTAGCCCACTCCCAAAAAATGTCCAGTAGTATGCTCTTAACCTTATTCTATCACCTAAATACAAATAGGCCAAAGAGATAAAGTAGTTTTTGCTTTTTTTTATTTCGCGATAGAAGAAGGCCAACCAGCCAACTAGCTAATAACCAACTAGCCCTTTTACCATTTTCTTCGTCCTAATGAAACAACCGTTGCGGCAATAAAAAAGCAGATAATCGAAATAAAATAAATAAGATCTCGTGTGTCAATCAATCCTCGACTAATAGAATTATAATGATAACTGATCCCAAACATCTGAACGATATCATCTACCTTACCTACAAAAATGGGTAGCGTACTAATCAAATCAAAACCCCAGTGCACCAAAAAACATAACACCGTTCCGAGAATAAATGCCACTATCTGGTTACGCGTAAGACTGGAAGCCAATAAACCAATGGCTACAAATGCCGCAGCCAACATCACCAGTCCAAAATAAGATCCCATTACGCCTCCACTATCTAAATTCCCTGGAGGTGATCCAAGTTGATGCACGCTATAATAATATAATCCTGTTGGTAATAATGCGAATAAAACCAGTACTAATCCAGCAAAGAATTTTCCTAGGACAATAGATAAATCGCTGATCGGTCGAGTGACCAATAATTCAATAGTTCCACTCTGCTGTTCTTCGGCGAAGCTTCGCATACAAACGGCAGGAATTAAAAATAAAAAGATGATCGGTCCCATCGAAAAAAGCTGATCCAAGGTAGCATATTCATAATCTAGAATACTGTAATCAGGAAAAACCCACATCAACAAACCTGTCATTAGAATAAATACACCAATGACTACATAGCCAATTACCGAACTAAAAAAAGCATTGATTTCTTTTATAAAAATTGCGTACATCTTAATTAGGGTTTGAAGCGTTGGTTTTGATGATATGTCGATCATTGTAGATCAATAGACATTTAAACATTTTCTCTTCTAATTCATAATATTCGATTTGATTGAGCGCCCGCAATAATACTGGATCATCCTTGAGGCAAATCATCATGTTCTCGAAATTATAATCCATCACTTCTCCTGTCTTCATCAATAGTATTTTTTCTTTTTTAATCTTAAGGCTACGCTTTTCTGTCGAGCTTCTAAAGGGTCGAGCGGTCACCGGATTATAAGCAGAAAAGACGATCTCTTTTTCTTCTCGTGCTTCGTATGAAAAATAACACAATTCTCCTCTTACGCGCATTCCAGAAAACAAGGTAAGGGGTGCGTCTTTTTCTTTTTCAATTTTATAATAAGGGATTCCTCCAATCGTAAATCCCCAAATGCTGTCTAATAAATTTTCAGCGGATGGACCCAATGATTTTTGTTTTAATACTTCTGCCTTGACAGTAAAATTTTCTGGATTAGAAAACACATTTCCATGCAATTCACTCCACTCCAATACGGGTCTATTTTTCTGGAAATCTGAAAAAGAGAAATAAATCCCGTCGTTAAATTTATAATTTTTAGTTACGATGGCTTGTCCATCTTGGGCAGATAAATTTCCAATTCCTAATATCAAAAGAATTCCTAACAAAAAACTAACAGGGTTCATCCAGCTTTCTCTCATTGATTAGTCCTTAGTTAATTCTTGGAAAACATTTTCAACACTACGCACCTGTTTTTGCATTCCAAGCAGTGTCAAATTATTCTGAACAGCAAACTTAAAAATGCTTTCTCTTGGATCACCTTTCTCATCGACTTGAAGATTCCATTCTCCACCAATAATATTTTCAGCAGATTGTACTCCTGGAATTTTTGTCAATAAAGCAGCGGTTGTTTTTTCTTTAAACTCTACTGCAATGGTTAAAGCATTTGAAACGATACTTTGCAGCGCATCGATTTTCTCGTTAGCAACTGCTTTTCCTTTATTGATGATCAGCACTCGATCACAAATCGCTTGCACCTCTTGCATGATATGCGTAGAAAAGATGACCGTTTTTTCATCTCCAATCTTTTTGATAAGTTGACGAATTTCTACCAATTGATTTGGATCTAGTCCACTAGTCGGCTCATCCAAAATAAGTACTTGTGGATCATGAAGCATGGCTTGCGCCAATCCAACCCTTTGTCGATATCCTTTAGAGAGTGCACCGATCAGTTTGTTTTGTTCACGAGTAAGGCCCGTTTGTTCAATCATTTCATCTACTCGAGCACGTGCGCCAGGCAGTTTATGTAGTCCAGCTACAAAGCGCAGATATTCCCGTACATACATATCCTTGTAAAGCGGATTGTGTTCTGGAAGATAACCAATCTGACTTCTTACTTCCATCGGAGCATCAACGGTATCGTACCCACAAACTTCAGCGGTTCCTTCTGTCTGTGGAATAAAACAAGTCAAAATCTTCATCGTGGTAGTCTTTCCAGCACCATTCGGTCCTAGAAATCCAAGAATTTCTCCCTTCTCCACAGAAAAGCTTAGGTTGTCAACTGCTCGTTGTTCCCCGTAGATTTTTGTAAGTTGATTAATTTTTACTGACATATGGTTTTATCGGCCTAATTGGTCGTCTGTATTATTTTAATTCTAAATAATTGAAAAAAGGTTATTTTTTAACGACGGTAAAGCTACTAAATTTCATCTCCACCACAAAAAGGAAAAAATGTCCATTTTTTGTCCGCACGCGGTTATTTTGTGAATATCCTTAAAACACTTCGTAAGCTTTGACAGTTAATAAACGTACTTGGATAAATTATCCATGCGAATCAGAGATTGAAAATAGATATTTGGATCAAAGGAACATCATCTTCCCATTGATTCTGAGATATGCTTGCTTCTTGCTTCTCGCTATCCAAATACTAAAATTTAAAACCTAAATAAAATGAAGAATGTACTCGTCCTTTTAGCTTTCAGTGTACTGACCTTAATCAGTTGTCAATCAGAACCTAAAGCCACCGCTTCCCCAGAAACGCCTAAAGTTGCTGCTTCTGTTCCTACTCCTGCCCCAGCTCCAGCTCCCGTAGCAGCAGCCCCTGAGCCAGATATGACGACCAAAGGAGTAGCCGACGAAGCTCCCGCAGTACCCTCCGAGACCGTACCAGCTCCAAAAACTGTAAAAAATACCGAAACACCAGCTGCATCAGCTCCTGTAAAGGCTACACAACCGAACAAAATCAAAGATGTAATCACCGAAAAGAAAGAGGATGCAGCGGCTAAAATGGCAGCCGAAAAAGAAAGATTAGCAGCCGAAGCAGCTAAAGCTAGAGCAGCAGCCGAAAGAAAAGCCAAAGAAGCAGCAGAGAAAGCCGCGAAAAAAGCAGCGGAAACTAAGATAAAGGCGACTGAAAAGGTAGAAACGCCAAAAAATAATATGGAAGAAAAGATTGAAAAAGTAAAAGAAATTAAAGAAGAAATGATTTTCTCTCACCAAGCATTCGATGACTTATTACGAAAGCATGTAAGTAGCACTGGTAAGGTAAATTATCGCGGTTTTAAGAAAGATCAGGCAAAATTAAAGGGCTATCTAAAACAATTGGAAGGTCAGGCAGTAGAAAGTGGTTGGAGTAAGAATAAGAAATTGGCTTACTGGATCAATGCATATAATGCTTATACAATTGATATGATTGTCAATAATTATCCTGTTAAAAGTATCACGGACTTAGAAGGTGGTAAACCTTGGGATAAGAAATTTATCAACCTAAATGGTAAAACCTTATCACTAAATAATATTGAAAATGATATCATCCGGCCTACTTTTAAGGATGCTCGAATCCACTTTGCAGTAAATTGTGCGGCAAAATCTTGTCCTCCACTACTAAATAAGGCATGGACCGCAGGGAATCTTCAAAGTGAATTGGAAAAACGGACCAAAGCGTTTATCAATGATAGCAGCTACAATACGATTAGCAGCGGATCAGCTACTATTTCAAAAATATTTGAATGGTATGCAGTTGATTTTGGAAACTTGAACGAATATCTCGCAAAATATAGCACCGTAAATGGAGATACCAAGATCAGTTATAATGAATATGATTGGTCGTTGAATGAGTGAGGGGATTAGAATGTGAATAAGAGAATTTGCTAATAGTGCCTCTACTCGATAAAACGCATTCTAATTCTAATTCTTATCTTCGCTGTATGGCGAAATGGATATTATGGCTGGGTTTTCTATTAGGGATCATGAGTTGTCAGTCAGAAACGACTACCAATTCACCTCAAAATACCAGTTTACCGCCCAAAAGCGGAACCACAGCACCACCTTCTCGGGCTGCGGTTCCGCTTATTTTTTTCCTAAAAGAGGCTGAAATTTCGAATAATTCGTCTCAACATTCTATAAAAAATCCGCTTCTATTTCACAGTTTGCCGGCAGGCGTTTATTCGATTCAGGGAGATAGTATTGTTTTTGGCGCTCCTCCGATGGAGTGGATAAGCAGTGGAAGTACGCGCTGGCCTTTGGATGGACGAGTTGCGTTAGCAGATCTTATTATTTCAGATAACCCACTATTTAGCGATCAAATTGGGATTTTTCCGCAGAAACCGGGGAAAGATGGGTATTTGCCTGGCTGTTTTAGCTGTCCAAGGTGGATGAACCAAAAATATGGGGAATTGGCTGTTTTTTGGGAGAAATTTAGGAAGGAATAGGATAATTTAGGGTTTAAAATAGATGTAAGGATTCTGGAGGCTATATCATTCTATTTTGCTACTTGCTTGTTGCTCCTGGCTTTTTGCCCTCTTCAATCGCGATCGAATAGAGCAAGTATTCCGTAGAGTAAGACAAATATGAATGATGGCCAATCAAAAACCAAGATGTTAGTTTACAGCTCCTGCTGTAGATACGCCTTTCATTTACATCGACCTTTCTATTCGTAGTATTTCTTAAATCTCATTTTTGCTTGTAAAACTGTTTCTACAGCTGGAGCTGTAAACTAACGCTATTATTTTTGTTTGCTTTTAAAAGTCATTGGGTTTGGTCTTTTCCGCTAAGATTGCACCTACAATTCACACTAAATTCCCACTGAATATTTAAAAAAGATCATTTTAAATCCAAATAAGACTAAGACTTGATCAAAAATCCCACTTTAG
>CALKJE010000344.1 GCA_937995675.1 uncultured Saprospiraceae bacterium | reverse complement strand
GCTATTACTCCATCTTGAGCAAAAGTAGAACCACCCAAGCATTGATACCTAAACGGTCTAAATAATTTAAAGTATCAATCAAGGTTTGATAATCATGACGATCTAAAAAATCACGGACCAGTAATTCATAAATTACTAATTCTTCTACCGCCGGATTTTCAAAATCATCGACTTGCCAATCGTATTGAGGAGGACGGGTTTGTAACACCGATAAGATACCAGATCCATCTTGTGGGTAATCTAATAAATCAGGGTAGGTCACGCTGGGAATAAAATTATCATTGGCTGGGTCGAGCACATAAGGCGTATATGGATCGGCAATATTGATGGTACCGTCTACTAAATATTGATAAGGATAGGCTTCGTTTGGATCGAGTCCAGAGATCTCAATCCAATACGTAGTGCCATCTGGACTACGTTTCATTTGATAAGGTGGATCGACGGTGAAATTATTAAAAGGCCCTAAGACAAAAACGTTGGATTTGTTAGGGGCATAAAGCGCCAAGCGAACGGTATTGTCATCTATGACGTTGACACCAAGTTCTGTTCCGGCAGGAAGAATTTCAGTAACGGTGGCAGGGACCACCGTATATTCAAAGCTCGCGGTAGCTGATTCTCCTCCTTGTGTAGCAGTGAGAATTACTTCGTGTAAACCAATATCACCGGCGGTAATCGTGCGGGTAATTGAGGTGCCAGAAGCTACGCCAATCAACGAACCGTTATCGGTTAAGGTTAGACCGGCTAAGGGTGTACATACACCTTCTACAACCAACTGATCTCCTTGGCTAAGTACTAGACCAGAGGTTGTTGGCTGGATAAAAGCAACCGTCAACGCAGTACCTTCAGGATAAACTGGTGTAAAAATATCTGCTCCAGAAGCAGCCCGTCCAACGATGGATCCATCTGCATTTCTAAAAACAAAAGCCATCTGCTCCACGATTTCTCCAGCGTTTACACCATAGAAATTATTGATATTATAACTGATGGTATATTGATCGTTTCCAATCGAAGTCATTCTTACATTTGGATCGTCTGTTCCCCAGTTTCCTTGCACATGTTGCCAATCATTTCCACTCGAGCTGAAATTGGTAATGACACCCGTATGTGCGTAGACAGTACCACTAAAACCAGCTAAAGCACCATTGCCTTCACTGGCGTCAAAGGTGATGGTGACATTGTCCGTTTGATTGGGAAGCGCGGGATCAACACTTATTACTTGGGCATTGACGGAGAGTAGTGAAATAAAGAGCAAGAGAAAACTCCCTAGCTGTTTTAGAAAAGGAAAGGTAGATGTTTTCATAAGGGGGATTTAAATTTTAGCTTGAAATTGAATTTTAAGTGACCATAATGGTGATTCCTAAAAATAATCCAATTTCTGTACTTTTTGAAGAATTATACACTAATAATGACATATTATCATCAAATACTTGACATTATGGACAATAAAGTGTATCTTCGATAAGTTCGGAAAATGGGTCATTCTATGACTAATTTTTTGTAAAACGTAAGAAAGCTTACGTTGAAGTTATTTCAAAATGAAGCACAATGGTTTCGGCTAAATCATTGATTACCAATACTTCACAAATTTATCGGCATCATAGCTAAGGCTATGAACCTCAAAATTTGCATCGTCTTGATAATCAAGCATCTAACCTCACCTTTTGTGAACATTCTTAAACAACTTCATTATTTTTTAATCAAAAGGCGTGATGAATTTTTCATGACCGCCGAAAAAAATTTTGAACGATTATGGCAAGACCATCATTGAAGCCACCAAAATTGAAAGACGGATTTTACATTGAATTAAGTGGCGGAAGCCATGGACGAGGAATTAAAATCCACCGTGAAACAAAAAAAGAAATTGATCATCTAATGGAGCAATATCAACGAATGAGAGATGTTACTTATCTAGGTGAAATGAAAGAAGGCAAATTCTTGGATGACAAGGGCAAGCCTAGAAAAAAGAAAAAAAGATAAGATTTAAAATTATTTGAAAAAGCCACCGTAATCTATTGATTGCGGTGGTTTTTTCGTTGACTTGATTTCTGGTTTTCTGTTTGTTTACTAAACTTTTAAAGTTTAGTAAACAGAAAACCAGAAATCAGAAACCAAGCACTAAACCACATCAATGAATCTCTCCCATTTTTTTAAAGATCTAAAAGTCATCGAACTAGCTTCTGTCCTCGCTGGTCCATCGGTCGGAATGTTCTTTGCCGAACTAGGTGCGACTGTTATTAAGATAGAAAATAAAACCACCAATGGAGATGTGACTCGCAAATGGAAAATGCCTTCCGAAGATTCGACAGCGACAGATTCCGCTTATTACCATAGTATCAATTGGGGAAAAGAAATCGTTCAACTGGATTTAAAGGATAAGAATGATTTTGATTTATTAACCAACTATTTAAAATCTGCTGATTTGGTGATCTCTAATTTTAAAGCGGACTCTGCTAAAAAATTAGGACTGGATTATTCTGCTATTCGTTCGATCAATCCATCTATTATTTATTCAAATATTTCTGCCTACGGAGCAACAGATAATCGTCCTGGGTTTGATGTGCTTATGCAAGCGGAAACTGGTTGGTTGTCCATGAATGGAGAGACGGGGCGTGGTCCAGTAAAACTTCCGGTAGCTTTGATGGACGTGTTAACGGCTCACCAACTAAAAGAAGGAATCCTTATTGCCTTACTACATCGTGAACGTAGCGGAAAGGGTAGTGAAGTCCAAGCAACGCTGTACGATAGTGGCGTAGCTTCTCTAGTCAATCAAGCAAGTAATTGGCTCAATGCTGGACACTTACCAAAACGAATGGGTAGCCAACATCCGAATATTGCTCCTTACGGTGATGTGTTGATAACCAAGGATGGAAAAGAAATAATCTTATCAACTGGAACGGCATCTCAGTTTGAAAGATTGTTAGAAGTATTGAACTTAACGGAATTAATAACGGATGTTCGTTTTAATAAAAACGCTGCTCGTTTAAGTCACCGTCTTGAATTGATGACCGCGCTAAATAAAGCGGCTGCTGAATTAACTGCCGAAGATTTTTTAAAAGCTTGCCAAGAAATGGGCGTTCCGGTAGCTCCAATTCGCAATCTTCAAAATGTATTTGATGATCCACGAACGCAGGAGATGTTGTTGGATGGTGTGGATGAAAAAGGCCACGCTGTGCAGGTTGTGCGCAGCGTGGCCTTTAAGGTGTGGTAGGGTTGGGACGTTGTCGTAGTTGGGGAGTTGAATCGCTTTGCTTGTTGAAATGTTGAAACGCTGCGCTTGTTGAATTTTTATTCAAAAGAAACGTAGAAAAAAGCCATAACTTTTTTCTACGTTTATTGCGTTTTCAACGAGCGCAGCGATTCAACGAACGAAGTGATTCAACAAGGGCAGCGATTCAACTAGATTACGATTTCATCGCCTTAATCCCAGGCAATTCTTTTCCTTCCAAAAATTCTAGCATCGCCCCACCACCAGTAGATACATAACTGACTTGATCGTTTAGTCCCATCTGGTTGACGGCTGCAACGGAGTCACCGCCACCGACTAGTGAGAAGGCGCCTTTTTTGGTGGCTTTAGCTACTGCTTTGGCGATGGTTTTGGTTCCTTTAGCAAAAGGTTTCATTTCAAAAACTCCCATTGGACCGTTCCATAGAATGGTTTTAGAATTTAGAATTACTTCGGTAAATTCTTTTTGCGCTTTTTCACCAATATCTAATCCCATCCAACCTTTAGGAATCCGCTTACTGTATTTAACGGCTCTTTTTGCTTTCGGAGAAAAGTCATCCGCCGTCATAGAGTCTTTCGGTAGGTAGATATTTGTTTTTTTCTTTTTGGCTTTGGCTAATAATTTATTCGCTAATTTCAAGCGGTCATCTTCTACCAAAGAATTTCCAATATTTCCACCTTGCGCTTTGAAGAAGGTATAAGCCATTCCACCTCCGATAATAATATTATCTGCAAGGTCAATTAGTTTTTCTAATAATAGCATTTTATCAGAAACCTTTGCACCACCAACGATGGCAGTAAGTGGTCGTTCAGGATTATTTAAAACTTTAGTTGCATTCGCAATTTCTGCCTCCATTAAAAAACCGAACGCTTTTTTATTTGCTTTGAAAAATTGAGCAACGGTAGCGGTGGAAGCATGTTTACGGTGTGCGGTACCAAAAGCATCATTTACGTAGAGGTTTCCGAGCTGTGCCATTTTTTTTGCTAATGCTTCATCGCCTTTTGATTCTCCCGCATCAAATCGCGTATTTTCTACCACCAATACTTCTCCTGGCTTTAAAGCCTTTGCCATCTCCTTTGCTTGCTTACCAACGGTGACTGGGCAGAACATTACCTTTACGCCTTTTAGTAATTTTGAAAGACGAGGAACCACATGTTGAAGGGTGAATTTTTCAACATTGATACTACCATCTTCCCTTTTCTTTTTCTGTGGTCGTCCGAGGTGAGACATAATGATTGCGGCACCACCTTCTTTGAGGATATGTTTGATGGTAGGAAGTGCACGTTGAATCCGAGTATCATCGGTCACTTGATATTTATCGTTGAGTGGAACATTGAAGTCGACGCGGAGTAGTACTTTTTTATTTTTAAAATCCAGATTCATGATGCATTTTTTTTGGAAGTTGTTTAAGAATGTTCACAAAAGGTGAGAATAAATGCCTGCCTGCCGGCAGGCTTGATTGTCAAGATGATACAAATTTTGAGGTTCATAGCCAAAGCTATGGTGCCGAAAAATTTGTGAAATATTGATGATCAATGATTTGTTCGCAACCATTGTGCTTCATTTTTAAACAACTTCTTGATTTAAAAAAGAAGACGCAAAGGTAATTGAAAAAATAAAATTAAAATAGAAATTTGGGTAGTTCTAGAAAAATAATATTAGTGTTTAGAAAAATGTATTTAGTGAAGCAAAAAAATTAAATAAGGGGTAAAACTTAATATTCATGATTGGATACTTTATCTTCCTTCTAGTCTTAGTAGTAAAGGCAAAAGCAGGCGGTTAATTTCAACGGCCTAGAAAATTCCGTAGGGATTACATGTTTATAACCCCAGTCTGCTGATCTAGCCATCCGACCGCGTAGCGTGTCGCATAAATCTTCAGAGCGAGTCACTAAGTCTGAAAAGTCTAAGAGCATCTCGAAATAAATCCGTTGAGAGGTGCGTTAGATTTTTCTTCCGAATTTATGAATTTAAAAAGCGACGATAGGAGTTTTTTGAATGAATAAATCCGGAATTAAAAAAAATCTAAGAGCACCTCGAAATAAAAACAATTAAAAACGCCTTTCCACAAATAGCGGAAAGACGTTTTGTTGAGGGGCCAACCTCATTTTGTCTAAGACAAAGCTGAGACAAAAATTACAACAGTCTAGTTGAAAGAAAGTTTTTGATTTACAAAACCATTCTCAAATCTTACCTGTGCAACATATAGTCCGTTTGCCAAGTTATGTCGTGGCATGGTGAACTGTAGATCATTGATATCAGCGTGTGCTTTTACTAG
>CALKJE010000343.1 GCA_937995675.1 uncultured Saprospiraceae bacterium | reverse complement strand
TCTTCTTCATAAGGCATTGCTACGTTAAGATCTACTCTTAGGTAGTCGTTTGCAGACAAGTTAGTCATGATGCCAGAAGTAGCGATTCCGTTAGGAATAATTACTTTTTTGTTATCTAAAGATTTAACGATAGTGTTAAATACTTGAATTTCTTCCACGTGTCCAAGTTCTCCTTGAAGTTTAACAAGATCACCTACTCGGTAAGGCTTGAAAATTAAGATCATTACACCAGAAGCGAAGTGACCAAGCGTTCCTTGTAATGCCATACCGATCGCTAGACCAGCCATACCAATTAAAGCAACAAAAGAAGTGGTTTCGATTCCAACCATTCCTGCTACACTCAATACTAGCATTACTTTTAAAATAACACTGATCATTGAAGTTAAGAAAGGAATTACATCTCGGTCTAAGCCAGATTTTGACATTGCTTGCGAGATCATATTGGTAATCTTGTTTACAATCCACAATCCAATCAGCAAAACAAGTATTGCCCCTACCAACTTGGGAGCCCAAGCTATTAGGTTTTCAATTAAGAGACTCGATTTTTCTACTAAGAATTCCATAAATTATTTGAATATTAAAGGTTAAAAAAATACTAAAAGATCGCAATTGTGACGTGGCAAAATTTAATTAGTAACGTAATTCCTTAAAATTATCTTAAAATTATTATCTTTACGAAACCAACCATAAGCCATTCTCCTGATTCTCAATGAGTTAGATTTTCATAATTTTATTTTGTAAATATTAGTTTAATTGCAACTATTAAGGTCTCTATCTTATGAAATACCATATTTTACTATGTTTTTTATTGTTTTCTCAAAATTTATTAAGTCAGATCGACCTAAGTACGGACCGTGTAGAAGCCATCTATCGGGTAGGTGAATCCGTTAATTTCCATGTGACTAGCAATCAAACTGGGACGGCAACGTATAAGATCTTTTATGATCGCTTTGTCCCTTCCATCACCACCGGAACACTTAACTTAACTGCGGGCGAAACCATTACCTTACCCTATTTAAGTTCAGAACCAGGAATACTGCTTTGCGAAGTTGCTATGAATGGTAATAAAGGTTTTTCTGCCGCCGCTGTTGATCCATTTGCTATTTCAGCGATTGGGAATCCTCCGGTAGATTTGGAGGAATTTTGGGAAACCCAAAAAGATTTATTGGCTGCCGTTCCTTTTGATTTACAAATCAGCTTATTTGAAGAACACGATAATTCGATCACTTATCGGGTCAACCTTAGAAATATTGACGGACGAAGGGTTTATGGTTTGCTTTCTGTTCCCAATACACCGGGTCCTCATCCAGCCATTATTACTTTGCCTCCTTTTGGTAATTCTCCAGGTATCGTTGTTCCGGAATATATTTTAGCGGAACGGGTGGGCGCTTTGTCTTTTTCTTTAAGTGTTCATAATGTTCCCGTCGATCAAACCGATCCAATCGGATATGACTTTGACGAAATCAATAATGAAAATGAAATTTATTATCGCTATGCCCTATTGGGTGCCATGCGAGCGATTGACTATTTAGAAACTCGTTCGGATTACTCGGGTGAAGTAGCCGTCAATGGAGTAAGTCAAGGCGCTGGTCTTAGTATGTTGCTAGCGGGTATTGATGATCGTATTTCGTTGATGGTACAAAGTAATGCGGCGCTTTGTCAGCATGCTGGAATCTTAGAAAATAAAGCCAGTGGGTTTCCATATTATATTACACAATCACGAGCAGAGGTAAACGATCCTGTTCACGAAGCCGAAACCATTGGAGCAGTTAAATATTATGATGCGGTATTCTTAAATAGGAATATTGATTTTCCAACTTACCATGTTATCAGTTATCAAGATACCATTACGCCTGCCGCTACGGTTTTTGCGGCTTATAATCAGATTATTGGTCCAAAAGTTTTGCTTCACGCAACGTTACTTGGACATTCGCATCCAGACGAATACACCAGTCTTCGTAGAAATTTTTATCGACGATATTTCCCTGCTCCACTCGATCCTTCTTGGCCTTTTCCAGAAGATAAAACGGGATATCTTGTAAATGCTGGTCCGGATGAAAGCATTGATGTAAATAACGCTCTTTCTTTAAATGCCATGGTGATGCTGGATACGGTGATTAGAAATGACTATCCTTCTGTTTGGGAAAAAATATCTGGCCCGGGTGATGTTAGTTTTTCTACACAGAATGGTTATCAAACGGAAGTAAACTTTTCATTACCAGGTGAATACTTATTAAGATTTACGGCTTTTGATGGTTATCCTGCGGAACCAAATAGGTTTTATTCTGTACAGGATTATGTCCGTGTTTTGGTGGATGGAACCGTCGATACTGATGATATAGTGGAGGACGAAATGATAGGGTTAAGGCTAACGCCAAATCCAACGCAAGGATTGGTGAAAATAAGTTTAGAGAGGTCATTCTCTGGTGAGCTTCATATCTATAATGCAACTGGACAGCTGGTTAAAAGTTTGATTAAGCAGCAGTGGACAAATGGGAAATCTATTGACGTAGATGGCTTGTTGGCGGGTGTTTATTGGTTGTCTTTTGAGGTGGAAGGGAAGAAGGTGGTTAGGAAGTTGGTGGTGATGTAGAAGTTGTGAGTTTTGAGTGTATCGACCCAAAATAAGTTGTCACTTTAAAAACTTAATCCAGTATAGTTTGTCAGTAAAAATAATAAGTTTAAAACGTTCTGATTGCTTTGCTCAAACAGTATATTCCTTTAAGAGCGTTGTAAAAAGTCTTTTATGAAAGCGACTAAAGGCCGGAGGGGGTTTCAATAATAGAAAGCATTGTGCACCAAGTATCTAAAATCATGAGCTTTAAAATCCTCGAAAGCCCTAAAGGGTGTTCTTGGCGATTTTTTCTCTTTTTTACCCGGTGGGCTATTATCTAGGAAAATTCAGCTTGAAGGTTTCGGTTTAGCAAACCTCTTTTTTAATTGGCTTTTTGCCAATTTTTATTTTTAAGAATTTAATTTTCTTTTGTTTAGTTTTTGAGAAGGTTTACCAAACCTTTAGGTTTTCTCTTTTGAAAATCGCCAAAATTGCCACGAGCCTTAAAGAGTGTTCTTGGTGATTTTTTCTCTTTTTTACCTGGTGGGCTATGAGTGTTGCTAGAGAATTTTCGCTTGTATTCCATCACTCCTCAAAATCATACTCATCGGCCAATAAACCGTATATTTCGCTGTCTAGAAATTCGCCGTTAAAGTAATAATCTTGTCGGAGGTAAGCTTCTTTTTGGAAGCCGAATTTCTTTAATAGGCCTCGGCTGGCTTCGTTGTGCGGATTGATATTTCCAACAACGCGGTGGAGGTTTAGTTCTTCAAATACAAAATTTAAGACGGCTGCAACTGCTTCGGTCATCCAACCACTTGCCCAATAATCGGGATGTAGTACGTAGCCAATTTCGGCGGATTTATCTTTTTGATTAATATCTTTAAATCCGACGTAGCCAATAAATTTATTATTCCGTTTATCGGCCAGTACCCACCAGATGCCTTTTTTATCTCGGAAATGTTGGTGGGTTTCTTTGATGTCTTTCATGGCCGCTTCTTTGCTTTCGCAAGGGGGACGATCCATAAACTCCATGGCTTCTTCGTTAGATCTTAATTCGTAATGAGCGGTTGCGTCGGCAATAGAGAATCTTCGTAGAATAAGTCGCTTGGTCTCCAATTCAGGAAACTGACTCAAGGCTTTTAAATTTAAGTTGTGGGTTTGTGTATCGGTTTTGGTTTTGCGACGTGTGCTCGTTGATGGCGTTGAGGTAGCGATAGAGAGATCAATAGATCTTTCTCGAAGAGCGGTCTTTTCCACTTCCAATGAACGTTCTTTTTTTAGTTTACGTTTCTTAGGCTTTTTGCCTCTTTTTCCTAGGATGATTCGGATGCCAAGTTTATAGGCTTCGTCATTGGTGATGGCCAAACCTGCGTCTTTGAGCAAGGTGTTGGCATCTCTGGTAATATCTGAGAAAAGGAAGTTGGTCAATGGATTTAGTGCGCGACGGACAAAACTAACTTCTCCATTGGGTGGAATAAACTTGTCCATAATGGTAAATCGTCCATTGGGTTTTAATACGCGTCGGACTTCGGAAAGACATCGATCTGGATCGGGAATAACCGCTACGATTAAATGCAAAATCACCACATCAAAACTACCATCAGGAAATTCTAATTCATGACCATCCATCACATGCGCTTCTACCGGCAGGTGCAACTCTTCTGCTTTTCCCATCAGGTCTGCCACCATACTGCTGGTGATGTCTATGGCAGTGATATTTTTTTGTTGTTCGAGGTAGTTTAAGTCCAAGCCGGTTCCTGCACCCACGATGAGTATTTTATCGGATGGACGTAAGTTTAACCCTTCGATAGAAAGTGCTCGATATTTGTTAAAATAGTTACCTGCCAGGTCATAGAAAGGCTGGTAAAAAGTATAACGTATTCGATTCCAGGTATTATTATTAACACTCATTTCCTCAATTTTCGACAAAATAAACAAATTATTTTAAATTACTATATATGAAACAGGAATTAAATTCCTAATTAACCATAAAAAGGTCGTGAATGATGCTTTTTGCCACTTAGCACTTGCTCGCTAACCTAGTACGTTCGGTTAGCTTCTATCATTCCTACCTGCCTAAGGTTGGATAGAAGAGCGCAAGCAACCCTAAGAAAGTTGGAATATTTACCCTGAATTTAAGAAATTTAGTACAGTTCAGAAAAGAAAATCGTGGAAGTGGAAATTATCTGCGAAATCGGCTGCTTTTTTGTAAAGTTCTGATTAGATTTGCACTATTAAATTAATACCTAATATCCTAAAGATATGAATACAGAAGAAACTTCTACCGGAAAATATTGGATGATGACTTTAGCAAGCCTAATCGTTTGTATAGCCTTTATGTTTATCAAGCCAGAATGGTTTTGGGTAACGCTACCCTTCTTATTTACTGCCCTGACTAAAGCGATGGGTAAAATGTAGGAGCGATCTTAATCGTCCCTCAAAACAAAACCCCGATAGGTATCTTACTTATCGGGGTTTTTCTATGGAATAGCTGATTTTCAAATTCAAAATTCAAATTCAAGCGCAGGTAGGCAAAAGCAAAAGCCTGTCCGACGGCAGCTAACGTTCACACACATTCTTAAGATGGTTAGAATGTTGGAAAAAAAAATTGCATAAATTTCTAAATTGGAATTCCCTCCATTAGTGAATTTCTATGTGTTATATGTGACTTCTGAATCAAGTCCGAAACAGGTTATATGTTTGAAAAAATAAATTATAGTGTTTTTTACCACATAGACACATAGGTCACATAGAAATACCGCGATAAAAGTCGTATACCAAGTATTATGTTTACTCTGTAATTTTTTGTTAAAAAAGATATGTGTGAACCGAAGTTGCCGGCAGGCAGGCTCTTGAAAAATTTTAGCCTTATTGAGTATACAGAAGCTTTATCCTTTTAGCATTAAGCTATTTTCTGTTCTTTTTCAAAATTCAATTTCAAATTCAAGCGCAAAAGCAAAAACAAAAAAATGACAGAGACGGTAGCGCTTCAAAGAAAATACGTTAGAAGTGTTTGTTTTTGATTTTGAAGTTGCTTTTGCTCTTGAAAAATTTTAGCCTTATTGAGTATACAGAAGCTTTATCCTTTTAGCATTAAGCTATTTTCTGTTCTTTTTCAAAATTCAATTTCAAATTCAAGC
>CALKJE010000342.1 GCA_937995675.1 uncultured Saprospiraceae bacterium | reverse complement strand
TTTCACTGCCTTTGCTGGTTGAATAAAAGGACCTGTTTCTTTGGTGTTGCCCGTTTTAGCACCCGTTTTTTTCAAAATATCATGTGCCTGCTTCGTTGTCAAATCTGGACGAATACTTTTCATCAGTCCAACTAAACCAGCTACATAAGGCGTGGCCATTGAAGTTCCATTAAAGGAAGCATATTTATTGTTTGGAATAGAAGAATAAATATTCACGCCAGGAGCTGCGATTCCATAATCGACTTCGTGAATATAATTAGAAAATACCGCTCGGTTTAAATCTGGATCTAGTGCAGAAACCGTAATCGCACCCGGTGCGTTTGCCGGAGAATAAAACTTCGCATTGTCATTACTATTACCAGCCGCCGCGATCACGATGGCTCCTTTTTTATTCGCATATTCAATTGCTTCTTGGTAGGCCTTTTGACCTTTATCTCCCGTACGACCACCCAAGGACATCGAAATAACATCCGCTCCATTATCGGCTGCTTTGATAATTCCTTTTAGAATTCTTTGTTGCGTTCCGCCTCCACGAGCACTCAATACTTTGATACTCGTCACCTCCACAAATTCATTGTTTTGAGAGAAAGAAGCGACTCCGATTCCGTTGTTAGATACCGCCGCAGCAATTCCTGCACAGTGAGTTCCATGTCCCATTGGATCATTATCCTCTTTTTTATTTAAGGATTTATAATTGTCTTTTAAATCTTCGTGTTGCGCATCAACTCCGGTATCTAGAATATAAATTCGAGCTTTTCTCTTAGGCTTAATCTTATTCTTTTTCAGATAAGTATAAAGTGCATCTATGTGCATTTCTTGAAAACCCCACAAGTCTTTTAAATTAGGATCGTTTAGACCGAATTTTTTCAAATCTCTTGGCGCTCGTTTTTGCGGAATGGTTTCCATCACATCTAGTTGGTAAACATCATTTTGTTCTACCCATTCTACGGAAGGATGTCTCTGAAGTAGAGAAATAATATTTTCAGTAGCCGCTAATTCACTTTCTGGGATATCAACCGTAATATAATCGTCCAAGTCTGTAATTGCTCCATTATTCGGTGCGAAGGCAGTTTTTAAGACCAATCCGTACCCATCTGCTAAGTCTTTGAGACTTTCGATCTGATGATTTGGCTTTAATTCTACCAATAACTCAACAGAATTGGCCACAGAACTACTAGGTACAGGGAATTCACAGGTAATTTTTTGAGTAAAGGTATTTTTTAGAACATCTGTAAACTTATACTGTAAAGCACCGTATAATAAGGCTAGAAATGCAAAGAAAACGAGCTTATTCTTGGCAATCATACCAAAGAAGTATCCGACACCGCCAATAATCGCTAAATCACGAGCAATAATCATCAACTTATAAGTTGATTCTGCATCTGCGAGATAGATACTAAGCAAATAAGTAGCCAGGCCTCCAAAGAAACCAATGCCGCAAATTTTACTTAAAGTGGCGTTATTTTTAAAATAAAACCACGATATAAGTGTCACAAGACAGACTATAAAACTGATAGGATAGATGGATAGCAACATTTTTAAATCTGGTTTTGTTAAGTGATGTATTAAATATACAAAGATCGTATAGTAAAAACAAAGAACGACCGTGATCGGTTCGGTGAATTCCCTTAGGATATGACATTATAACGAAATAATTGTCGCTGTAATATGTGAAATCCCTTTGTTCTGCTTACTTTTGCGACCTAATTCCATACTACTGGACATTTGCGGGCTTGATGCTACTCCTTTAGGAGGCAGGGAGGCCGCAAAGGAAAAAAATGTCCAGTAGTATGGTCTAATTCATTAACTTTTTAATATTTTAATAAAAAATGGCTGAACACGTAAATTGCCTAATAATCGGATCTGGACCAGCAGGATACACAGCTGCCATCTACGCAGCGCGCGCAAATATGAAACCACTGCTATTCACAGGAATGGAACCTGGTGGACAATTGATGATTACAACCGATGTAGAAAACTATCCTGGTTACCCTGAAGGAATCATGGGACCTAAAATGATGGATGATTTTCGCGCTCAAGCGGAACGTTTTAATACCGACATTCGCTATGAATTAATCACGAAAGTTGATTTTACGGGACCAGTTCATAAAGTTTGGACGGAAAAAGGCCAAGAGATTACAGCAGATTCGGTAATTATCTCTACTGGAGCAAGTGCTAAATGGTTAGGATTGCCTTCTGAGCAAAAGCTCATGAATAAAGGAGTATCTGCTTGTGCAGTTTGTGATGGATTTTTCTATAAAGGATTAGAAGTTGCAGTTGTTGGTGGTGGTGACACTGCTGCTGAAGAAGCTTCTTACCTTGCTAAGCTTTGTCCAAAGGTACACTTGATCGTTCGAAGAGACGAAATGCGTGCTTCTAAAATCATGCAAGATCGTGTAAAGAAAACGGAAAATATTGAAATTCACTGGAATACTGAAACAGTGGAAATTTTAGGAGAAGAAGAAGTAACTGGTGTTAAAGTGATTAATAATAAAACACAAGAAACTTCTGAAATTCCAGTCAAAGGATTTTTCGTTGCGATTGGACACAAGCCCAATACAGATATCTTTAAAAACTGGTTAGATATGGATCAAACTGGTTACCTAACCGTAGTACCCGGTACTTCTCATACCAATATCGAAGGGGTATTTGCCAGTGGCGATGCGGCGGATAAAGTATATCGACAAGCAGTAACTGCTGCCGGAACTGGTTGTATGGCTGCACTTGATGCAGAACGATATTTAACTGAAAAAGAAATTATTTAAAAAAAGCTTTTGGCCTTTGGCCGTTGGCAATTAGCCCTCTTTTTACGCGCTTGTCTATTTTGAAAAACGCGATATAAGGGAGCCAAAAGCCAACTGCCAAAAGCTAATAGCCTTTTAATCACACTAATCTATAAATTATGTCAACAGCTACCCAATTTCGCTCTGGTGTTTTATACGGAGACGAAGCTACAGAACTTCTCAATTATGCGAATGAGAAAAATTTCGCGATTCCTGCCGTAAACGTGGTAGGTACAAACTCTGTAAATGCAGTACTAGAAACTGCTCGTGACTTAAAGTCTCCTGTAATCGTTCAATTCTCTAATGGTGGTGCACAATTTTTTGCAGGTAAAGGTTTATCTAACGAAAATCAGCAGTCTGCGATTCTCGGAGGTATCTCCGGAGCCATGCACGTACACACGATGGCGAAAGCTTATGGTGTTCCAGTAATTTTGCACACAGATCATTGTGCTAAGAAGTTATTGCCTTGGATCGACGGATTATTAGATGCTGGTGAAAAGTTTTACGCATCTAGAGGATATCCTTTATATAGCTCTCACATGATTGATTTATCAGAAGAGCCAATCGAAGAAAATATTGAGATTTGTGTTAAATATCTCAAGCGAATGGATAAGATCGGAATGACGCTAGAGATTGAATTAGGAGTAACTGGTGGTGAAGAAGATGGTGTTGACAATACAGATGTTGATAGTTCAAAATTATACACGCAGCCAGA